>NZ_JBBAXC010000011.1:0-62656 GCF_037120725.1 Bacillus spongiae | reverse complement strand
TTCAAGGAAATATAATGTTCCAGAGAATACATCGCCTGCATCTAGTAATAATGAGTTTTCATTTGCTGCACGTTGTTCTTCAACTGCAGTGATCAATTGAGGATACATTTCAACATTTGCATGTGTATCATTTGTGTGCATGATTGAAAGATTAAACGGTCCTTCTGGTTGCACTGTTTGTGATAAATCTAATTGAGCAAGTAATGGATCATGGTCACTTGCACGACCGTGCTCCTCCATATACGGAGAGTTAATATTAATAATATCAATTTCTGCATTTGCAGCAAGATTATTAGACACTAGGATATGATCAAGAACTTGAGCATTTCCTTGATACGTGTAAGTGTATCTTTCTTCTTGAGGAAGCATTTCAACTAAATTTGTTAATACGTTTCCTTTTAATGTTTGTAGTGAATCAGAAAATTCAAAGTCATTTAAATCTCCTAAAATTACTACATTAGCATTTTCATTTTTTGCAAGAATATCTGCTGTAAAATCATTGATGATTTGAGCGATTTCTTGACGTTTTGGAACACTTCCTAAAGTAGGAGGTTGGTTTTTACCGAAAAGACCTTGATCTCCTCTTTTAGAATTAAAGTGGTTCGCAACTACGATTACATCTTCACCATTAAACGTAAACTGTGCAGCTAATGGCTTACGGCTAGAATCAAAAGCTGAGTTAGTTGGATCCACTCTACCTGGGTTGAATGTTAACGATCCATTTTCATATCCAACAGCTGTTGTAGCATCACCTGGTGTACCTTCAGATAACTCTACTCTTTCCGTATTGTAAAGGAAACCTACACGAATGTTTCCACCCGGTGCTCCCCCATCTACTTTATCTTCAGGAGCAATTTCAGTCCAAGCGTAAGTTGGCCCACCGAAGCTAGCGATTGCGTCACTTAAGGCTTTATAGTTACCTTCCGCTGTTACAACGCCGTCATCTGTTTGACCGCTATCATCTTGCATCTCCACTACTCCAATGATATCTGGAGAGTTTAAGTTAGAAACAATGGAATTCGCAATTTTATCGCGTTTGTCTGTATCATCTGCATCAAAGTTCTCAATATTATAGCTAACAACCGTTAGCTTTTCATCGTCCTTTTCAATCGTTGTCACGTCATCCGTAAATGGACGTTCCTGAATTGAAGGTAGTGAAGAAGAATCCACTAAAATTTTATAGTTTGTATATGTGTAACTAACAACTCCTGTAACAGTACCGTCGAACGTATCTCCTGCCTTTACAACAAAATCACGATCATCTAGTAAAAGGAGCATTTTTTCAGGGTTTTGATTATCTGCTGTCAGTAAAGGAGCGCCTTCTTTTGTATAAGCCTTCCCTTCAACTTGCTCAAGAATTACAGGAATTTCACCATATTTTTGTGGCCCTGTAACTGAAGGACTTTCTAAAGAAACTAGCATTCCTTCTAAACTTTCATAGAAGTCAATTCCATCTTCTTCGGGATCAAATACACCAAATGCATCATTATCAATGATTTCAGTTGGAGGAATAACGTCCTCTCCAATGACAATGGCAGCAGGTAATGGATTTCCACTAGAAACTTTCGTAACCGTTTTAGCATTAATTTCTGTCATTGCTAAGTCTGTATCAAAACGATCAGAGTATCCATCTAGAATCCATTCTTTTACTAATCCATTAACCGTTACAACATCTCCACTAACTACTCCATGACTAGGCTTGTAAACAAGAATTCCTTCTGAAGTGTTAGGATTGTCATCTGGAGTCTGTTCTTGCATATAGAAATTATTACTGTCAACTACATGAGTAACAATTCCTGGTACTTCTGCTACATTTTGATCAACATACGGTGAATTATGGCCTTCACCTTGAATGTCATGAATTTTTAATCCTTCTACACCTTCAAATGGCTCTTCAACCGGTGGTTCTGAAGGCTCTTCCCCATCAAAAATTACAGAGGTTGGGCTCTTTAATCCAGGAGTTCCAAAATAAGCTTGAAGATTTCCCGTAATTACAACAGCTTTACCAATATTGTCAGGGTTTGCTTTTAAGCCAAACTTTGCACGAAGTTCGCTTGGAGAAGACGGTAGTTGCACTGGTAAAATTTTACTAGGGTCCGTTTCATCCGCACTATCTGCGATGGCAATGTTTGTGTCACCTCCAAAAGGTGCCTCTTGGTCATAACTTGGGCCACTATTTGTATACCCAACAATATATCCTTTAACAGTCGCTGTACCTGCATTGTTCTCAATGGCCTCTTGAACAGAAATAATTGTTGAGGCTTGAGTTACTGCATTTAATGGCACAATATAGCTTACGAGTAACGTCATAACCGTTACAACCGTTAAAAGCTTTTTCATATGCTTTGTCAATGTTTTTCCTCCTCTGATTGTAGTTTCATGAAATAAGTAAATCCTTATTTCACAACAGTTTAAATCAGGACTTGACGCAACCTTTTGGTGTAAGGGGTTTCAAAAAATCGAAATGATATCAGCATGCAAAAATATAACAGATATAAGTTTTTTATTTCTGTTTTTTATTTCTACATACCGTATTGGTAAAATTATCTATGAAACCACTATTTTTTACGTCTTTTTGTCCCAAATAAAATATATCACTATTTAATAAAAAAACATAGTTTTTTAGCATAATATTTTCCGGCAAGTTTTGTCATCAAAAATACTCAGAAAATACTTATAAATCAAGGGTTGTTTAGATGGAATCCGTTTGATAAATTGTTATAAATTTCATGGTAATTCATCCCTTTTATTATTTTGAATAAAACGGAAATTTTTTTACTAATTAATCATATTTTTTATATTTTTACATTGTTAATTGAAACACTTCTCTCCTTACATATGTTAGTTGGATAATTAACTGACTATCGTTTCGGTGAAGTATGAAACTGTAGTCCCGCTTAAGTACCGTGTCTCCTCGAATCAATCATAAAACTTTGCAATGTTTCATAAAGTGTATGAACGTTCATTACTCTAGGAGTGAGGTGTTATGGTGCAGGATTCAAATCCTAAAGGTTTTCAAGCTATCCTTATTATGTCAACACTCCTTTTTTTACTTGGCTTAACTGTACTAATTAGTATCATTCATAGTAAAAAAACAATTGTAGTGCCTGATGACGTTATGACGATTCAAGGTGCTGTTCATGTAGCCAACCATGGTGACACGATTTTAGTTAAGGCTGAAGGTGGCCCTTATGAAGAAAATATTGAAGTGAATAACAAAAACATTAGACTAGTCGGTATTGGAAAAGAAAAAGTGATACTAAGTGGATCCATGATTGGTGGAAAAGGAATCGTCATGAATACATCTAGTATGGTATTGAAAAATTTTAACATCCAATCTTTTTCAACCGGAATAGAATTGAATTCAGGAAAAGATAACATTATCATTCACAATGCAATGAATAACGAAGAATCCGATATTATTTTCATTAATTCCTCAGACAACATTATAAAAAATAACAGGACTGAACGCGCCAACGTAAGCATTATATTATTAGAATCAAACGATAACATCATTCATCAAAACACCTTAAACACTCATACTCAAGTCGGCATGTTTATCGATGAATCCGATAGCAATCTCGTTATAAAAAACAAGCTAAATGATATTGGTGAAATCGGTCTTGTTCTTAATTTTGATACTAGTGACAATAAAATTATTGCCAATACTATAATTGGTAGTGGGATCTTCGACATTGCTGATTTTGGTGTCAACAATATTTTCAATAATAATAAATGCAATTTGAGCAATCCACCTGGCCTTTGCAATGAGACAAAGTGAAGGTGGATTAATAAGCCGAGTTTCTTATGGAGCTTGAATTTTTTGTAAGCTTATTGATTAAATATAGCGTTACTTAGACACAATCGACACCGCTAAACACCCCGACCCGGTAATTGCTACGTAATTAGTATATAAAAAGAGATTGAGCATCAATAATTAAACGTACAATTACCCTTATAGTACAGGCCGTTGAAGCACACCTTTCATATAATCTAGTAACGTTGATTATGAAGGGAGGTTTATGGTATGACATTACGAATTGTACCTTCGGATATGTATCCAACCATGCAGTCTGCGATTGATGATTCTAGCTCTGGCGATAGTATAAAGATACTCGCTGGGACGTTCGATGGGTTTGAGGTAGACGTGGATAATTTGAAAATTTTTGGTTGTGGGATTGGCCGGACAATTATTGCAGGTGCACCAGCACAGGGAAGTGACGATGGAATCGTTGTAAATGCCGATCGAACAACTTTGCAGGGATTTACGGTGCAAGGGTACGGGAATGATGGCGTTTTAGTAATTTCTAATAATAATGTGTTAAAGAATATTAAATCTAGTTTAAACACTAATGTCGGGATTTGTATTACTGGAAGAAATAATCTTATCATCAAGTCTACTTCAAACTTTAATGGAAATGCTGGAATAGACTTTACCGACCAAATAAACACTTCTGTTCATAATTGTGCTATCCATTGTATTAGCCAAAATAATAGCCTAGTAGGTTACCGATTGGATAGTTTGCACAACAGAATCATTAAAAGTCAATCCAAGGAAAATAACATTGGGATTTCTTCATCAACCGACAGTGCACGAAATACCGTAATGGATAATAAGGTCAATAATAATAGTATTGGTATTATTATTTTTCTGAGTGAGATGGTTCTTAATAACTTATTTTGTAATAATTTCAACAGTGGCATTGTTCTACCTAATTTTATTATTGTTAGTGCAATGTTTAATATAGTCGACTCCAACATCGTCCGAAACAACGGTACTGACGTTACAGATGCAGGCATCCTAGTAGAAGACGGAACAACCGACAACACCATCCGATTCAATAAAGCAAGAAATAATTTCGATTTTGATATTGAAGCTGATCCACCTGCCGATCTGAATAATACATTTGACGGCAACCAATGTGGAAATAGTGACCCGCCTGGACTGTGTACCTAAACAAACACTGGGTGTGTCAACTCGACGCGTACTCATTTGTTTCTAACTCACAGTATTCCCAATTCCGACAAACAACTGCATCATTAACGGCATAAGTTGTACGAGTATATACTCGATTGAGGCGTTTTGTTTAAGCGAAATGCCTTTTTTTATTTTAATTATCATGAACATGAGCGCACCTAACAGCAAGAACGCCTCGAGGATTTTCTCTTTCTCCTGCCCTTTCACATATATGTGCGTAATGATTAGCGTATTAGTCAAACTCGCCGCCCGTTAAGAAGGTCCGATATACTTCCCACCGTTTGTACTTTCAGTTGAAAAAAATTTTCGCATTGCTCCTTTATTAGAAGTCGTTAACCGCGAATATTTTCCACCGACTTACCTTCGCATTTTCGCTCATTGCTTTCGTCGATACTCTGTCGTCGTCACCCATACGAGGTTATATCAATGCCATTCGTTGAGGTCTTCACGTCGTCTAAAGATAATCGAATAGTCGCCGTCTTCTTATTGCTGTAGTATCTAGCAACAAAAGTAGTCCAATGACTTTTAAAAGTTAGCGAGTATTCATTTGTACTTCGGATATGCCCATGGAAAGCGAACGTTATCCCTATTTAATACATTTGATGACTGTCCGCTAATAATGCACGTTGAACAATTCGAGGCATTTGCTTCGATGAATTTACGTTTTTTTAAATACATTTATTCGTCCTCCTTCGTTAACCTATAAGATTCTTTTTCGTAAACCCAAGCACCCTTCAACCATATTTCATAATATAAAAAGACAATTTTTTTACGGAGGTGATTATTATGGAGCTAGGATTTGATATTCTCCTCGTTCTCTTACTTTTATTCCTTGTAACTATTTTCTTTTTCTCTGCTACTTTTGCCGTTATCTTTTTATTCCAAAGAGGTAAATGCGACAAAAAAGATAACTGCCTATGTTTTATCGGTCCATTTATAGCAATAGCTGCTGTAGCAATTGCTTTAGGACTCATAATTGCTGGGTTAGAAGTTGGCAATCCTCTACCTAATGAAGTTTCTAGCACTCTCATTCTCCAGAAATTTATTTAATATCATTTATTGAATCTCGGGTTAATTCCGAGTTTTTTTTGTATTAGAAATATCAACTCGTGCACCATTCGAATTCCACAATATCGTGCGGGATTAGATACTTTACTGTTTCTCTTATTTTCCGCGACTTTTGCCGTTATCTTTTTATTTCAAAGAGCCAAATGCGACAAAAAAGATAACTATCTATGTTTTCTTGGACCATTTTTAGCAATAGCCGTCGGAATCCTTATAGCTATTGTATTTATCATAATTGAGCAACAAGTTCAGATAGCCTCTGGCGTACATCTTCTTCAGCAATTTATTTAATAATATCTTTTAATCTTGGGCTCGCTCCAAGATTTTCTTATTGCATGCCTGCTTTCGTAAATAATGTGGGCATTAGCTACTGCCATATGATAGCTTAAAGTAGGCATGTAAGGGGGGATTGAGATGTGGCGAAAATGTGTATCAAGCTTATTATTATTTTCTGATGATGAATAGAAATAGTTTATTAGGGCGATAGAGCGTGATAACAGTACCAACAGAATCCAAATTATTCAAGATAAAGATATAAATAGATACGAAGCATTCCATTATTTCGCACAATCTGTCGTTACCGCTAAACACTCCAATCCGATAATTATCGCCTTATTAGCGTATAATAAACGAGTCAACATCAATAGTTAAATGTACAATTATCCTTATAGTACAAGCCGTTATAGCACTCTTTTCATATAATCTATTAATGCTGATTATGAAGAGAGGTTTACGAAATGGTATTACGAGTTGTACCTTCGGTTATACATCCAACCATGCAGGCTGCGATTGATGATTCAAGCTCAGGCGATAGTATAAAGATACTCGCTGGGACATTCGATGGATTTGAGGTAGACGTGGAAAACTTGAAAATCTTCGGTTGTGGAATAGGTCGGACGATTATTGCTGGAGCTCCTGCGCAGGGTAGTAACAACGGTGTAGTTGTGGATGCTGATTGAACAACATTACAAGGGTTTTCAGACAACTAAATACAGGTGTTAACACTAGTGGTATGTTGATAAATGGAAACAACAACGTAATTATCGAGTGTTCTACCTTGATGAATCAGAGTGAAGGAATTGTTATCTCTTCTGGACAAAATAACTGTGTAATAAAATGTGAAAGTAATAATAATAACAATGATGGGTTCTTTATTAATAGTTCACCTAATACAATATTCGGAAACATTTCTATTCAAAGTAAAAACAGAGGTATTCTAGTTATGGCTTTTACCAGTAATAATAATATTGTTAAGAATTTAATTTGTAATAACAGTAGAAGTGGAATTGAAATTGAAGGTTTTGCTGTTGTAAACGTCATCGATTCCAATATCGTAAGCATCAACGGTACAGATATGACAGATGCTGGTATCCTCGTTCAAGATATCGCAATCGACAACACTATCCGCTTTAACAAAGCGACAAATAACGTCGATTTTGATATCGAAGCTGAACTAGGTGCAGAACCACCAAAAATACTTTCGACGGCAACCAATGTGGAAATAGTGACCCGCCTGGACTGTGTACCTAAACAAACACTGGGTGTGTCAACTCGACGCGTACTCATTTGTTTCTAACTCACAGTATTCCCAATTCCGACAAACAACTGCATCATTAACGGCATAAGTTGTACGAGTATATACTCGATTGAGGCGTTTTGTTTAAACTAAATATATTTATCATACACATGAGCGTACCAACCGTCAGTATCACCTACGATATTGGATAACTCAACGCTTGAATTATATGGACTAACGGCATGAACGCCTCGACAATTTTTTCTTTCGCCTTTTAAGAAAAGCCCACGAAAAGCGAACGGTTTCCCAATTCAATACACCGTTTAAGCTGCCCGTTGACCGATTCGGGGCACTTGCGTCCATGATTTTGCGATTGTTTAACGCCATTTATTCGTCCTCCTTCATTAATCTATAAAATTCATTTTCGTAAATACAACTACATATACAGTTCATTAACCCAAACACCCTTCAACCGTATTGCATACTATAAAAAGACAAACTTTCCCACGGAGGTGAACATTGTGATTGGATTTGATATTCTCCTCGTTCTCTTACTTTTATTCCTTGTAACTATTTTCTTTTTTTCTGCTACTTTTGCCGTTATCTTTTTATTCCAAAGAGGTAAATGCGACAAAAAAGATAACTGCCTATGTTTTCTCGGTCCATTTATAGCAATAGCTGCTGTAGCGATTGCTATAGGAATTATTCTTGTTGGGTTAGAGATTGGTGGCCCTCAACCTGATACAGTCTCAAGTACTCTCCTTCTCCAAAAATTTATATAATCGTACTTTTTGAATCTCGGAATCATTCCGAGATTTTTTATATTATAAATATCAACTCTAACTTCAAACGCATTCAACAAATTCCCGATTTCGACCGCAATTAATACGTTGTCTTTAACCCAAGCACCCTTTAATTATATTGCATAGAATAAAAAGACACGTTTTCTATGGAGGTGAGCATTGTGTTAGGATTAGATATTTTACTGTTTCTCTTATTTTTCTTCCTCGTAACTATCTTCTTATTTTCCGCGACTTTTGCCGTTATCTTTTTATTTCAAAGAGGCAAATGCGACAAAAAAGATAACTGTCTATGCTTTCTTGGACCATTTTTAGCAATAGGTGCTGTAGCAATAGCAGTCGGAATCCTTATAGCTGTTGTATTTATCATCATTGAGCAACAAGTTCAGATAGCCTCTGGCGTACATCTTCTTCAGCAATTTATTTAATAATATCTTTTAATCTTGGGCTCGCTCCAAGATTTTTTTATTGCATTTTGAGCTCGAGCGTCAAACGCATTCAACATACATCAAACAAAAAAAGACGTCTCCTATTCACCAAATATAGACCTGTAAATAAAAGTCCTTCGTCGGCAATTCTCCGATATGTCTGTCGGTAAGTAGCGAAAACTTTTTAAGAAAAAAACTCCTAGCATTTACATAAATACACTCCACAAAAAGTCCAGCCTTGTGACATCTCTTTTTGATAAGGGGAACGAGAGGAAACGAGGGAAGAAAAAATTTAAATAAGTCTTACCCTCCTCATCATAGTGGAGGGGCTATTATTATTAACGAATATAACTATCGAAATTATTTGAGATAACGCTAAAAATAGATACGAAGCATTCCATTATTTCGGGCGTACTGTTGTCACCGCAAAACATTCCGACCCGATGATCGCAGCCTTATTAGCATATAAAAGACGAGCCAACATCAATAGTTAAACATACATTTACCCGCATAGTACAAGCCGTTTTAGCACTCCTTTCATATAATCTAGTAACTTTAATTATGAAGGGAGGTTTACGATATGGTATTACGAATTGTACCTTCGGTTATGCATCCAAACGTGCAAGCTGCGATTAATGATTCAAGCCCGGGGGATAGCATTAAAATCTTAGCTGGGACGTTTGATGGGTTTGAGGTAGACGTGGAAAACTTGAAAATCTTCGGCTGTGGGATTGGTAGGACGATTATTGCTGGTGCTCCAGCCCAGGGAAGTAACAACGGTGTGGTTGTGGATGCTGATCGAACAACATTGCAAGGGTTTACCGTGCAAGGGTTTGATCAAGATGGTATTCTCGCAAACTCAAATAACAACGTCTTAAAGGAGATCGAATCAAACTTTAATTTAAGTATCAATATCGCAGGGAACAATAATTTAATCCTGAATTGTCATTCAAAGTTCAGTGAAACTGGGTTCGACATAAATGGTGATTCTAACTGTGTAATTCGTTGTGAAAGTACTCAAAATGGGGATGGTTTTCAAATTTCTAGTATAATTAACAAAATTATTAATAACCATTCAATAAATAACGAATTTTCAGGGGCTTTAGTGCTCAGTAGTCAAATTATCCTCAACAACAAAATTATAGGTAATGGGGAAAATGGCTTATTCGTTGGTACTGAAAATAATATGATGATTGATAATATGGTTTGTAATAATGGAGACTCAGGTATCTTTATACCAAGTAATACAAATACAATCGACTCCAACATCGTACGTAACAACGGTACAGATATTAATAATGCAGGTATCCTTGTCTTAGCAGGCTCAACCGACAATATTATCCGTTTCAACAAAGCGAGAAATAACGTCGATTTTGATATCGAAGCTGATCCACCTGCTGATATGAATAACACCTTTGACGGCAACAAATGCGGAAATAGTGACCCTCCTGGACTGTGTACCTAAACGAACACTAGGCGTGTGGACTTAACGCGCCCTTCTCCGAATTCGCACCTTTATCCCGCAACTACTCGTCAGCACCTTCTTCGGTTGTTCCCGCTTCATCGAATTCACAAACTCCGAAAACAAATGCGCCTGGAACAATTGAATCGGATATTCACCGTCTAGCCCATATCGTTGTTCAGCGATTATCAACACAGCGGCACTATGTCGCCAAGAACGCCACTTCTATATAAATCGATCTTTTCATGCATCTGCTTCTCCTAGTAGATGCTTCTTTGTACTTCAATAAAAAACGGTGTACGAGGAAACACGCAATACACATCGGGCTCAGCCGTTCCCTTTCCACCATACTTCGGCTCAACTTGAAATTTTCGAACGTGCCTAACTTGCGACTCTCTTTGTACACGGTAAGAATAGCGAGAAAGTGGCCAACCTTTTGCGAGTTTTTCTTCATTGATGATTCTAACTCGAAGTACTGTTTGCCGAATAGACGGAATTCTTCACCCCTTCGAAGTTTATTTCTGCAATGGAATCCCGATCCATTACTTGAAAACGATTAAGGTCGTCTATAATCGCCTTGTGGCGTTTAGTTAATGACATCGTTGAACACATTTTTTCGGTTAATGGTGGCGTTGTTGATTTGACTCACTTGGCGTCCTTAGCTACGTAAAATGGTTCCAGTAATTTGCGTGCTTTGTCTTGCGTTAAGTATGGCGCTTGCAACTCCTGCAATTTGTCGCTGTTCAAAACGAACCGCCCTGCCGTTCTAACTCGTCAATACAAACGACTAGGTACGGAAGTCTGTGTATAATCAGCAACTCATCTACGTGCGACACTTCGAACGTTTCCGTTAAATCACTTTTTTAAATTTGCTAAAATATAGTTATATTCCCCTAAATTTCTTCAGTTTTTCATCTTATCCCTCTTTTTCTATTATAAGTCTTCGGAAATTAAGTTAATTTCTTCGGGATTTAGACAACCAAACTGTGTTATCTTCTTTCATGTTATTACCTCCAATCATAATACTTTCGGTTCCTTCATACAGTGTAAGAGTGTTATTTATTCGCAAATGGGGGATGTTATGAGTGCATCAAAACGAAACAGCTTTTTTCTGATTGCCATTGTTTTCACCACGCTCTTCTTTTTAACTATCCTCACCGTAATAGGTATCATAATCTTTAACGAAAAAACAATCGTTGTGCCAGATGAAGAAGACACGATATCAGGTGCAGTTGGTATGGCTGATCCTGGTGATATTATCTTAGTTAATGCTAAAGAGGATGGGACTCCTTATGAGGAAGAGGTTATGATTAATAAAGAAAATATTAAATTAATTGGAACTGGGAAGGAGCAACCTGAATTAGATGGTACTGGGTTTTTAAATGGAATAACCATTGAAGACACATCACGTGTACTGGTGAAAAATTTTATGATACGAGATTATAGTGGTGAAGGTATTTTCTTAGATAATTCTACAAAAAACATGATTATAGAGAATATTGTAATCGGTAACGGTGGAGATAGTTCATTAAATGCTGGAATTAGACTAATGGATGCTGATGAAAATATTATTAAAAAAAATAAAATCAATGATAATGTTGAGCATGGTATTCGATCATTTAATTCAACTAGCAATATGATTAAAGAAAATACTGTTAATGGGAATATTAATCAAGAAGGTATTCATTTAATTCTGTCAAATAACGACATGATTACAGATAATATAATTAATGTAAACGATTTTATTGGCATCCTTATAGAGGATTCATCTAATATAAAAATAAAAAGAAACACTGCTAATAATAATGGTGAGTTTGGTATTGTATTATTCGAATCGAATGACAGCCTGGTATATAGAAATATCGCCAACAATAATGGTGATGGCATTGGTGATGGCAATGGCATCACTATTAACGAATCAAACAGGAATGCGATTATAAAAAACAGCACAAACTTAAATAGCATTGTTGGTATTGATTTAGAGGATGGCTCTATTGATAATGATGTTTTCTTTAACAAGGCTTTCAGCAATGGAATGTTTGATATCATAGATGAAGACGGCAACAACCATAAAGGGAACGAATGTAACACAAGTAACCCTCCCGGTCTTTGTAATTAGTATTCTTCTGGAGGTTTTGTTAAAACTCGAATTGACTTGCCGCTGCCTCGCCCGTTGGAAACTCATTCAAAATGCCGTATTCAAATAGCACAATTACACAATTAGTTCGGTATAAAATCCTCGCCACCATTACGCCCTTTCTCCACGCCTAACATGGAGATCCCTTCTTTTGCTACGGAATCGAAGCCGACTAAATTGTCGCAATATCTAGGAGCCTTTTGCTCGTTTTTTCCTGATTGCGTGTCGGCAATTTGAGTTCACGTTTGCTCGTAACGTCATTTCGTTCTTCTTGACAGGGATTTACTTTCGCAACACATCATAAAATTATCCCCCTCCAAAAGCAAAAAAAGACGCCTCCTATTCACCAAATGTAGACCGGTAAATAAAAGACGTTCGTCGACAACTCCCCGATATATTTGTCGGTATGACTTGGACGTTTATCGGTAAATAGCGTAAGCTTTACAATTGCTAAAACTTCGAAAAATCCCGAAATACAAACGTTTAACTAGCGCGATGTTCTAGGCGTAGCTTGTCTGCAACCATTGCGATGAACTCGGAATTTGTAGGCTTTGCTTTTGACATACTGACAGTATAACCAAATAACGAAGAAATAGACTCAATATTCCCTCGACTCCAAGCGACTTCAATTGCGTGTCTAATAGCACGCTCGACTCGTGAGGCAGTCGTATTGTATTTCTTGGCGATATCTGGGTATAACACTTTTGTAATCGAACCTAGCAGCTCAATATCATTGTAAACCATTGAGATGGCTTCTCGTAAATATAAGTAACCTTTAATATGAGCTGGAACACCTATTTCGTGAATAATACTCGTGATGCTTGCATCTAAGTTTCTAGCTTTAGGCTCACTTTTTGGTATGGATGATTTTTTTACTAAAGGATTTGATTTTCCACTCATTTGACGAATATGATTAACTAAGTTCCCCATATCAAATGGCTTTAAAATAAAGTAAGCAGCACCTAAGTCCACGGCTTTTTTCGTAACATCCTCTTGGCCAAAGGCTGTAAGCATAATAACATTAGGAATATTCCCTTTTTCTCTTTCTCTTAAGCGTTCTAGCACAGCTAGCCCGTCTAAATGAGGCATTATAATGTCTAACAGCAGTACATCCGGCTCTACTTCAGCAAGAAGCTCTAAACAGTCTTGACCATTGTAAGCGACTCCAACTGTTTCCATATCATCCTGTGCTGCAATATATTCTTCAAGCAACGAAACAAGCTCACGATTATCATCCACAATAGCAACTTTCACTTTTTTCAATGCTATTTCCTCTCAATGTCCATTTTTATTCTCTCTATTTTTCATAATTGTACAAATTCGACAACGGAGCGAAATTTCCTCTAATTTTTGAAAATAACTAAAAAAAGACAAACTTCTCTCGTGTATTCTCTATATTCTTCTTATTTTCGACTTCATTCATCCCTCTACTCCATTTGTCGAAAAATATCTTGATATTTCTATTATATCATAAGAATTCAGGCGGTTACCCGCCTGATAAATTAACTCGCTTTGTTCCCTTTCTTATATATATCGATACCTGCTTCTGAAAGCATCCATTCAATATGAACACCATATCCTGATGTAGGATCATTTACAAAAACATGCGTCACGGCACCGATTACTTTTCCTTCTTGAATAATAGGGCTTCCGCTCATTCCTTGAACGATACCACCTGTTTTCTCAAGTAACTTAGGGTCCGTTATCTTTATAACCATTCCTTTCGTAGCAGGAAACTTTTGCGGGATTGTACTTATAATCTCTATGTCGTACAATTCTACTTCGTCTCCTTCTACTACGGTTAAAATTTGAGCTTTCCCTTCTTTGACTTGATGGGAAAGAGCAATAGGCATTGGTTTCGATAATAAGCCGTTGTTAATATCTTGATTCAATTTTCCAAAAATTCCAAACGGACTATTTCGATTGATGTCCCCAATGACTTTTCGGTCCTTTGAAAATCGAGCTAATTTTTCTCCCGGTTCTCCATTCGTTCCTTTCTCAATAGAAGTAACCGTTGAACGCACAATTTGTCCATCTTCGACCACAATTGGCTTTTTCGTATCCATATCTGATATAACATGTCCTAATGCACCATATTTTTTTGAAACCGGATCGTAAAAAGTCATTGTTCCTATTCCAGCAGCTGAGTCACGAATGTACAAACCTAACTTAAAATTACCGTCTTCTCCTTTAACTGGTGTTAAGTTCGTTTTTACTTCTTCAGATTCCCGAAGAAGAATAACTTCGACTGCACCTCTCGTTTCTGCTTTTTTCATTGCAGTAGCGACATCTTCTAGCTTTTCAACCTTCTCCCCTTCAATTTCAGTAATTAAATCTCCCACTTCAATCCCAGCTTCTTCTCCAGGAGATTGTTTTTTACCATCTTTCTCAACTAAATGATGTCCAACTACTAGTACACCGACTGTATTCAATTTCACTCCGATGGATTGCCCACCAGGAATCACTTTAAAATCTTTAATTACTTCTACATTGACCTTCTTTATTGGAAACCCTGCTAGTTCCAACATGACTTCTTCATTTCCAGTATTCATCCCTTTCATTGCTAATGTACTTTTCCGATCAGCAACTTGAAGGGTAGAAGAAGCAGTAACTGCGTCTATATTATAGGGTTTAGAGACTGAAATTTCGTCTCCTTCCATAATTACTATTTTTTTTGGAATGGCTAATACGTTAGAAAACGAATTATTCATTCCAATTAAGCATAGCGAAACAAGGAGAATTCCACCAAGCCATTTCCTTAGAGCTTCCCATTTCAAATTTTTTCACTCTCCTCGCTTCTAATCCACACACACTTTTTGAAATTGGCTACAGTTATAATTTAGCCTTCATTAGGCTGAAATATAAGTGTTTGAATAAGAAAAAAGCTACCCTATTATGGATAGCTTTTTCAGGTATTTTTAATGGAATTCGCAATTTGTAATAATTCTTTTGCATGTTCTTTTGTTAAATCGGTAATCTCAACACCGGAGATCATTCTGCCTATTTCTGAAATCTTCTGTGCAATTTCAAGCTTTGTAACCGAAGTACTAGTACGACCATTAGAAGTCTTTTTCGCAATAAACAAGTGTGAATCTGCCATTGCGGCAACTTGAGGTAGATGCGAAATACACATGACTTGAGAATGAACGGAAATTTGATGTATTTTTTCTGCAATAGCTTGAGCGACTCTCCCACTTACACCAGTATCTACTTCATCAAAAATGATTGAAGTAATCCCTTGATGTTTAGAGAAAATGGTTTTTAAAGCCAGCATAATGCGTGATAACTCTCCCCCAGAAGCAACCTTTGACAACGGTTTTAGTGGCTCCCCTGGGTTTGTTGTAATATAAAATTCCACATTATCCATTCCATCACTTTTAAACAAATCGTCTTTCGTTGGCAAAAAGCGAACATCAAAAACTGTTTTATCCATATACAGCTCTTTAAGCTGAGCTAGAATCTTTTGTGTTAGTTTTTTGGCCCATTTTTTTCGAATACTTGTTAAGTTTCTCCCTTCAAGGCGTAAATCTTTTTGAAGAGAAGCTATTTTTTCATCTAATTGACGTATTCTTGATTCTCGATTGGTAATAGATTCAATTTCCTCTTCAATTTGTGAAGCGTATTCTATTATCTCTTCAATTGTCGACCCATACTTTCGCTTTAATGCATTAATTTCATTTAACCGAGCTTCAATAGTATTTAATCGTTCTGGGTCAAATTCCAATTGATTTAACTGAGCACTTACTGAACGAGCCGCATCCTCTAAGATGTAAAATGAATGGGATACGCCTTCTAAGATTTTCTCAAATTGAGTATCAATTTCTGCAGCTGTTTCTAAATGACTCATGGCAAGACCTGTCCAATCGAGACCTTTTTGTTCTCCTTGTAAACTTTCGTAGGATGTTTTTAAAGCATCAAATAATTTCTCAAAATTGCTAAGCTTTTCTTTTTCGTTAAAAAGCTCTTCATCTTCATTTAACACTAGTTTTGCTTTTTGAATTTCATTTAGTTGAAACTGAATTAAATCTAGGCGATGTGCCATTTGTTGCTCATTTTCGTTTAGCTTCTGAATTTGCTTTGATGTTTCCTCATATTCGTTATATAAATCAAGATAGCTATCATGTGCCGTTTGAACCTCTTTGCCACCATATTGATCTAAAAGACCTAGGTGAAAGCGGTCATTCATTAATTCCTGATGCTCGTGTTGGCCGTGAACATCAATTAAGGCTGACCCAATTTCTCTTAATGTAGAAAGCGTAACTAATTTACCGTTAATTCGGCAGACGCTTTTTCCTTGAGAAGAAATTTCTCGTCGAAGAACAACCATTTCGTCTTCAACTTCAATTCCCACTTCCCGTGCTTTTTCATAGCAAGGATGGTCACTTCCGTCTAATAAAAACAGGCCCTCAATTTCTGCTTTTTTTTCTCCATGGCGGACAAACTCTGACGACCCACGCCCTCCAACAAGTAAGTGAATGGCATCAATGATAATTGACTTTCCAGCACCGGTTTCTCCTGTCAGGACCGTTAACCCTTCCTCAAATGATAACGAAAGGTAGTCAATGATTGCAAAATTACGTATAGTTAACTCTTTTAACAACTCTTATCACCTCAACCTTACAGCATATCTAAGAAACGTTGAGCGATAAGCGCCGTTTCATCCTCTGTACGACAAATAATTAAACACGTATCGTCGCCACAGATGGTTCCTAAGATTTCATCCCAATCTAAATTATCAATAAGTGCTCCAATGGCATTAGCATTGCCAGGCAGCGTTTTCATCACTAATAAATGACCTGCTTGATCGATACGGACAAATGCATCAATTAAGGTTCTCTTTAATTTTTGCAAAGGATTGAATCGCTGGTCAGCTGGAAGGCTATACTTATATCTGCCATCGACCAAAGGCACTTTGACTAAATGTAATTCCTTTATATCTCTGGACACAGTCGCTTGTGTTACGTTAAAATCAGCACTCTTTAAGTGATCAACTAGATCATCTTGTGTTTCAATATCATAGTTGGCGATAATTTCTCGGATTTTAATATGTCTTTGTCCTTTATTCACCATTGTGTACACCCCTAAAATTATTAACTTCTGTATATTTATACTTCTCCTCACATATTAGCGTAATATGGAACATTTGTACAAGTTCTAATCAAGGTTATATTACATTTTTTTCTCATAAATAACAAATTAAGATTATTGTGTATACGGAACGCTTCAACAGAGGTAAAAGCAGCAAAGAATAAAAGGAGCACGGTGACCATTTACACCGTACTCAATTAGTGAGTAAATCTATAGATTTATCTACTTTATAAAGCTTATTTTTGACTACGTCGACCCAGCCTACCCTTTATTTTCTATCTTTTTCTTTAATTCTGCCATAAATGCGTCTAATGGCATTTCTTCAGATTGTTCATGACCATATTTTCTAACGTTGACTGATCGATGATTACATTCTTTGTCGCCTACAACAAGAACATACGGTATTTTCTTCATTCGTGCTTCTCTCATCTTAAAGCCCAATTTTTCATCTCGCAAATCCTCTTCAACTCGGATTCCATCTTGTTTTAATTTTTTTGTAATTTCGTCAACATATTCCTTATGAACCGCATTGGATACAGCTATGATTTTAACTTGAATTGGTGCTAACCAAACGGGAAATGCTCCGCCATAATGTTCAATTAAAATTCCAAGAAAACGATCAATTGAACCGAACACTGCACGATGGATAACCACAGGACGCATTTTTTCGTTGTTTCTATCGATATAACTTAGATCAAATTTTTCGGGCAGTTGAAAATCTAACTGAATTGTTGCACATTGATGACTCCTTTTTAAAGCATCTTTTATATGAATGTCAATCTTTGGACCATAAAAGGCTCCATCTCCTTCATTTAACTTATAATCATAATGAAGTTTAGTTAATACATTCCGTAAAGCCCCTTCTGCTTTATCCCACAAAGCTTCACTACCTAAATAGTCATCCGGTCTAGTCGACAGCTCTACTTCATATTGAAAACCAAATGTACTATAAACCTCATGAACTAATCGTAGCGCTGAAGTGATTTCACCTTCTATTTGATCTGGTGTCACGTATAAGTGGGCATCATCCTGGCAGAATGTACGAACGCGTAACATCCCATTCAATGCACCACTAAATTCATGACGATGAACTTGCCCGAATTCAGCCATTCGTATTGGTAGATCGCGATAGGAATGCCGCTTATTTTTAAAGATAAGCATATGTCCCGGACAATTCATTGGCTTTAAAGCATAATTTTGATCGTCTACTTTTGAAAAATACATATTTTCTTTATAATGATCCCAATGTCCAGATTGCTCCCACAACCTTTGATTCATCATCATTGGCGTACGAACTTCTTGATAATCATAGAAACGCTGTATTTTTCGTAAAAAAGACTCTAATTCATTTCTAATAACTAGACCATTTGCTAAATAAAATGGCATTCCGGGTGCTTCCTCTGAAAACATAAATAATTCTAATTCATTTCCTAATTTACGGTGGTTTCTTTTTTGAGCCTCTTCTAGGAAATGAAAATACTCCTCTAAATCTTTCTTTGAAGCAAAGGCCACACCGTAAATTCTCTGTAATACTTTATTTTGATTATCTCCTCGCCAATACGCTCCAGATACATGAGTTAATTTAAATGCTTTCAAATACCTTGTTGATGGTAAATGGGGGCCACGACATAAATCAACAAACTCTCCTTGACGATACACGGATATGACTTGGCCTTGTGGAATTTCTTCAATCAACTCTAGCTTTAATGGCTCATTGGCAAAAAGTTCCTTTGCCTCCTTATGAGATATCTCTTCACGGATAATCTCAAGATCTTCAGAAATAATGCTATTCATCTCTTTTTCAATGAGCTTCAAATCATTTATAGTCAGACTATTTTCTATATCAATATCATAATAAAATCCGTTTTCAATAACTGGCCCTATGCCTAACTGAACATTCCCATAGAGTCGCTTTAACGCTTGTGCTAATACATGAGCTGCTGTATGCCTCATAATTTGTAAACCTGCTGGATTACCAAGATCAAATAACTCTATTTCTGCATGTTGCTCAATCTTTCGTCTATAATCATATGGTGCCTTGTTTACTAATCCCGCTACAGATTTCTTTTGCAAGCTTTTACTAACTGAGTTTGCAATTTCTTCTAAAGTTACCCCTTGTTCATACTCTTTTTCCTGACCATTTGGAAACTTAATCACAATATTTTTTGGAAACATGATTCAACACTCCTTATTTTTGAATATAAAAAACACACTCATCCCTGAAAACAAAGGGACGAGTGTGTGTACTCGTGGTTCCACCCAACTTCCCATCACACTTTTGCATGATGGCTTCATTGTCGCTGTATCGTAGCTCATACGGTATTGATTACTATGATTTCACCAATACTGCTCTAAGGCGGTAAGCTTTTCTGCTGCGTTAGGAAGGTTTCAGCCTTGCCTCCCCTCTCTGTGAACCGTTCAGAATTACTCATATCCTCTTCATCGCATTGCCTTGATTTTTTTGTAACAAAAAACACACACATCCCTGAAAACAAAGGGACGAGTGTGTGTACTCGTGGTTCCACCCAACTTCCCATCACACTTTTGCATGATGGCTTCATTGTCGCTGTATCGTAGCTCATACGGTATTGATTACTATGATTTCACCAATACTGCTCTAAGGTGGTAAGTTTTTCTGCTGCGTTAGGAAGGTTTCAGCCTTGCCTTCCCTCTCTGTGAACCGTTCAGAATTACTCATATCCTCTTCATCGCATTGCCTTGATTTTTTTGTAACAAAAAACACACCCATCCCTGATAAACAAAGGGACGAGTGTGTATACTCGTGGTTCCACCCAACTTCCCATCACACTTTTTTTCATGATGGCTTCATTGTCGCTGTATCGTAGCTCATACGGTATTGATTACTATAATTTCACCAATACTGCTCTAAGGCGGTAAGCTTTTCTGCTGCGTTAGGAAGGTTTCAGCCTTGCCTCCCCTCTCTGTGAACCGTTCAGAATTACTCATGTCCTTTTCATCACGTTCTTTTTTAATTCTTTATAATATATAAAATTATTAATTAATAGTCAATACCTTTTTTATATTTTTGATGAATTTACTCCTCGTAGTACAAGTTTTTTCAAAGTGGAATATATACAGAATTTTCTGTATATATTTACTTTACATCATGCAATTGCGGGTTATTTCTTTTCAAAACGCTTCATTGCATGATTTTCAATTGATTATCAAACTTTTTAAGGAGGGGAAATATGGAATTACATAAGGCTTTAAAGCCGAGCGTGTTTTTCATTATTTTATTCATCTGTTTGTTTTCTTACCTACCTGAGGCTAAAGGTGAAAGCGCTACCAACAAGAGTGACTTTGAATATTATGTTGGTGCTGGTATTTATGACATTACGGGACCACCAGCAGAAGTAGTAATGATGGGGTATGCTAACTCTTCACAACAAACAGAAGGTCTTCATTTCCGTTTAAGATCGAGAGCGTTTGTGATGAAAGAACGTAATACTGAGCAAAATGTGGTATTTGTTAATGCTGACTTAGGTATGGTATTTCATTCCGTCAAACAAGGCGTAATTGAAAAGTTAGCCCAAAACGGTTACGGAGATTTGTACAATTACGAAAATGTTATTTTAAGTGCCACACATGGTCACAGCGGACCAGGGGGTTATGCACATGAGGGATTGTACAATGTTTCTACTTATGGTTTTCATGAAGAAAATTATGAAGCCATTGTCAATGGAATATATGAATCCATTGTTTTAGCTCATCAAAATCTTGAGCCCGGTTATATAGAAATAATCGAAGGTACTGCAGAAGGCACAAGTTCCAACAGGTCTATTGACGCTTACAACAATAACCCAGAAAATGAAAGACAACAATACGACTCTAGTGTTGATAACACTATGACGCTTCTAAATCTTCGAAATACACAAGGCGAATTACTTGGCGTTATTAACTGGTTTGCGGTTCATCCTGTATCAATGAGCCAGGACAATCACTTAATTTCCGGAGACAACAAAGGGTATGCCTCGTATTTATTCGAGCAAGAGATGGGGACGGACTATACAGCAAGCAGTACATTTGTTGCTGCCTTTGCTCAATCGAATGAAGGGGATGTAACACCGAACATATTCGGGGACGGAAAAGGCTATGGAGATAATGAATTCGACAGCACGAAAAAAGCAGGGGAAATACAATTTACTCAGGCGAAAGCTTTAAGTGATTCAGCTTCTAAACGACTATCGGGATCTATCTCTTATAAACATCAGTTTACAGATTTTTCAACCCTCTCTATCTCGAAAGAATATACAGATGGGGAAGAAAGAAGAACGTACCCGGCTGTAATGGGGTATTCATTTGCAGCAGGTACAGAAGATGGACGAACTGATTTACCTATATTTAAGGAAGGAATGGTTCAAGACGATTACGCACTAGATGGCTATGATAATTTGGTGAGATATGTACAAAACTTACTGCCAATCATCCCGCAAATTGGCGAAATGAGCGGTGTGCTTTACCCTGACCTTTGGGAGCAGCACTATCCGAAGCCAGTTTTATTAGCTCCCTCACAAGTAACACCAGATCCATGGACACCAGAAATACTTCCATTACAAATGGTACAAATAGGGCAATTATCAATTGTTGCTGTTCCGGCTGAATTTACAACTATGGCTGGACGAAGAATGAAAGAGCTAGTGAAAGAAAAAATGGCGAAGCAATACGATGAGGAGAATTATGTAGTATTAGCAGGATTATCCAATTCTTATAGTAGTTATGTAACGACACCTGAAGAATATGACATCCAACATTATGAGGGAGCGTCAACCCAGTTTGGAAAGTGGACTTTAAGTGGATATTTACAAGAATTCGATAAACTATCCAATGCAATTATCAATAAGGAAGAAGTCGCTCTCGGTCCTATACCGAAGGATTTAAGTGATGAACAAGTATACTTTGATATCGGGATTATCTTTGATGCAGCACCTATTTTTAGAAGTTTTGGTGATGTAAAAAATGAAGTACTGTCCGATTATCAAAAAGGGGATGTTGTTAGCGTTAGCTTCTGGTCGGGACATCCGAACAATAATTTCAGAACACAGTCCACCTATTTGGAAATTCAAAAATTTGATGGTGAGAACTGGATTACAATCGCAAATGATGGTGATTGGGAAACAAAATTTAAATGGAATAGAGAATCGACCCTTTTAGGAACATCCTCCTCTTTAATTGAGTGGAGTATTCCTGAAGATACGGCAACCGGAACGTATCGAATTAAACATTTCGGAGCTTACCAAACACTATTAGGTAATGTATATGAGTATGAAGGAACATCCTCCACGTTCACAGTAAAATAGGGCGTTTGGACTGTCGTTTTACGGCAGTCTTTTTTTATTGGTCGTAATCCTATAAAAAAATGCACCTCCATTGTAACCAATAGAGGTGCTTGTCACCCTGCCAGATGAATTCTCTCATCAGGACGATCGAGTATACCATTCAAAACTATTTTGTTTCTTGTTGATCTAGTTCTTTCTTCGTTTTCAATTCTCGATGAGCTTCTTCCACCACTTCTTCTACTGAAGGGGAAAATAAGCTTTCACCCTTTTCCTTTTCACCACTCCAATGTAAATGAGCAAGAAATTCGATATTACCCTCTCCACCTTTTATCGGAGAAAAAGTTAGACCCTTTATATCGTAACCCTCATTTAATGAAAAGTGGATAATTTTATTTATCACTGCATGATGAACTTTAGGGTCCCTCACAATCCCCTTTTTCCCAACCTGATCTTTTCCTGCTTCAAATTGTGGTTTAATTAAGGCAATGACATCTCCACTTTTCGCCAATAACGTTTTTAATACTGGTAAAATTAACGTTAACGAAATAAAGGAAACATCAATTGAAGCAACATCAGGTACTCCTGCTTCAAGATCCTCAGGTTTTACGTAACGAAAGTTGGTTCTTTCCATCACAATTACTCGCTCATCCTGCCTTAATTTCCATGCAAGCTGATTGTAGCCTACATCTAATGCATAGGACCTTTTTGCCCCATTTTGTAAAGCACAATCCGTAAAGCCCCCAGTTGAAGAACCGATATCTAATAAGATTTTTTCATTAATCGTGATGTCAAAAAGCTGAAGCGCTTTTTCTAACTTATAACCGCCTCGACTAACATAGGGCATCACATTTCCTTTGATTGATAAAGGGATATTCTCTTTTACTTTTTCTCCAGGCTTATCTAACCTTTGTTCGTTACTATATACTAACCCAGCCATCACAGCTCGCTTTGCTTTCTCCCTTGTTTCAACCAAACCTCGTTCCACAAGTAGCACGTCTATCCGTTGTTTTTTAACTTTCATTCTTACGCCCTTTTTTGTTTTTTTGGTGTAATAGCATGAATTTTATCTACTACTGCTTCTTTTGTTAGTCCAATCTCATTTAATAACTCTTTTACACTACCATGTTCAATATATACATCTGGAATTCCCATTCTTTCAATCACATGGTTATGAGCACCATTGTTATGAGCAAATTCAAGAACTGCACTGCCAAAACCGCCTTGCAATACCGCTTCCTCTATAGTAAGAATTGGCATATTCTTATCTAAAATCTCACAAAGCATTCGTTCGTCTAAAGGCTTAATAAATCTCGCGTTCACCACTTTGACAGAGATCCCTTGAGCTTCAAGTTCATTTGCCGCTTCCATTGCCATTGGAATCGTTGTTCCAAAAGTTAATATAACGGCTTCTGAACCCTCCTTTAACACTTCCCACGTTCCAATTGATATTTCTTTTAAAGATTGATCCATTGGTACTCCATAGCCATTTCCACGAGGAAATCTCATCGCTATTGGGCCATCGTCATAATGCAAGGCTGTATTCACTAAATGCTGCCCTTCATTTTCATCCTTAGGCATCATTAATACCATGTTTGGAATATGGCGTAGAAAAGCAATATCAAACACACCTTGATGAGTTTCTCCATCCGCTCCAACTAGCCCTGCTCGATCAATCCCTATAAACACGTTAAGGTTTTGACGACAAATATCGTGGACTACTTGATCGTATGCCCGTTGTAAAAAAGTAGAATAGATTGCAAGGAAGGGCTTCATTTTTTGGGTTGCTAAGCCCGCAGCCATCGTTGCAGCATGCTGTTCAGCAATCCCAACATCATACATTCGACTTGGAAATTCTTCTGCAAAATCTGTTAATTTTGATCCTACCGGCATGGCTGGAGTAATTGCTACGATCCGCTCGTCCTTACGAGCGAGCTGCTGGACGGTATTTGAAACTAACCCACTCCATGATGGAGCTGTAGATACTGGTTTTATCAAGTCACCCGTTTCCATTTTATAAGGTCCTGTTCCATGCCAAGTACCTGTTTTATCAGATTCTGCAGGGTGAAAACCCTTTCCTTTTTTGGTAATCACATGAAGTAATACAGGGCCTTTTGTTTTCTTAGCATATTGGATATTCTCTTGAAGCTGTTCGAAATCATGTCCATCAACTGGACCTAAGTAAGTAAAGCCTAATTCTTCGAAAAAAACACCTGACACTAGAAGGTACTTCAAGGAATCTTTTACTTTCTCCGCAGTATGAGCAAGCTTACCACCAACCGCTGGAACTTTTTTCAGTAAATATTCTAATTCATCTTTAACCCAGTGGTATTTTCCAGCTGTTCGTAAACGACCTAATACTTTGTGAAGAGCTCCTACATTAGGTGCAATCGACATTTCATTATCGTTTAACACGACAATCATATCTTTTTGTTCATGCCCTATATGATTAAGCGCTTCAAGTGCCATACCACCAGTCAGAGCACCGTCTCCTATTATAGGGACTACAAATGATTTTTCCTTCTTAATATCTCGAGCAGCTGCCATTCCCATAGCTGCAGATAATGAAGTTGAACTGTGTCCTGTTTCCCAAACATCGTGTTCGCTTTCCACCATTTTTGGAAATCCACATAACCCTTGATATTTGCGAAGCGTATCAAATTGTGAAGCACGGCCCGTTAGAATTTTATGGACGTAGGATTGATGTCCAACATCCCATAAAAATTTATCTTCTGGACTATTGAACTGCTGATGAAGAGCAATCGTCAACTCTACTACACCTAAATTAGGACCAATATGTCCACCGGTCTTTGATAGCTTTTCAATTAAAAAATCCCTTATAGTTTGACTTAATCCTTCAAGTTGTTCATTAGACAACCCCTTTAAAAATGAAGGATCTTTTATAGCTGTTAGATCCAACTGGACCACTCACTTTCATGACAATGTATTTTTCCGTGTTTTTCCTCGTTTTTTCTTTTTTTTATCTTTAATCACAACGATATGAAATTTTTCCTCAAAAAATTGTAACACTTTTCCTACCTGAAAGATGATATCGCGTGAATATTGTATCGCTACAGTCTTGCCAAAAGCTTTTCCCCCAACGGTTAGAGCGGCAATTATACAGGTTAGTACGACACTTATGGCATACTCAGTTGTTGAGCCTTCATTAACGTCATAGCTGGTCGCCAATTGGATCACGACAATGGCAGAAGCAGTTCCACTAATAATTCCAGAGATATCGCCAATCACATCATTACAAAAGCTTGCAAATCGGTCTGCATTTCGAACAATTCTAATCGAATGCTTTGCACCATACACTTTTTTTGATGCCATCGAGTGAAATGGCATTTCATCGGCGGCTGTTGCCGCTATTCCAATCATATCAAAAAATATTCCTATTAAAACAATTATTATTACAACGAAGAAGCCCATAAACCAAGTAACTCCATTTAATACAACGCTAGAAGAAATGGAAAAAATAGCCGCTAACACAGATGTGATAACGGCAATAGTAATACTCCATCTTATTGATTTCTTTATTAATTCTCTCATAATTTATCCTACACCGTTTCTATTATATGTATACATTAGCTTTTAATAACATTGGATGGTCATATAAAGGGTAAAAATTACGGCTTAGGTCCAGTAGGTTTTCCCAGACGGATACTGGATGTCGCCATACCAGCGGTTTCCCTTTAAACCCATCTTAGTCGTGTCACCACTGACTAGACTGGATTACCACTTAGTCCGTACTATAATCCCCTTTATATGTCCTGACGGAACAGCCTAGGAGTTTTCCTCAACAGCCTTTAACCATTTCTTAGCCTCTTTTGCAAAGAAGATTTCATATGGACGTAAAAGCACATATCAATGGCCAACTAATGTGTACTTTGTTACCATAATCCCCTCAAACTTCACTCAAGGCAGGCTACGCTGTAAGTGCCAGTAGCACGTTACAGGTCTATCAATTGTGTTTCGATGCCCTATTAGTAACGAAACAACAAAAGCCTCCGCGGTGTAAGGGTCAACGCCCACATGCCATTGTGGATCGCCCTTACACCTTACTCCCAATTTCGACCCAAGGCTGGGCGCCTCAAGCCAAAAGCAGGAACTTCATCGATGTGCCCTTTTGTGGATTTTTAGGCCCACCTTCAGAAATGGAGGGCTGACTAGAATACAGCACCATCCTAATAATAATACTATTATAACATATAGTATTCAATTTTCTCAATGGTGATATTAATGATCTCTTTTTACAATGAGATCGACAATTTCCATTAATAAATGAGTATGAAGACCTGTTTTAGCCAGAATTTCTTTTGCCAATCTAGAATGCTCGGCCAACTTTGCTTTTGCTTCCTCTAACCCTAACAAAGAGGGGTAAGTGCTTTTCTGATTAATTTCATCGCTCCCAACTGGCTTTCCAATTTTCTCCTCAGACCCCTCAATATCTAAGATGTCATCTTGAATTTGAAAAGCAAGGCCAATATGTTTAGAAAATTCTTCTAATTCGTCAATCACCTGCTCAGAGGCACCACATAAAATGGCAGCACTTACGACGCTAAACGTTAGGAGGCGACCGGTTTTATTTTCGTGGATAGACATTAAGTCTTCAAGTGACAAGGATGTATCTTCGCCTTCTATATCCGCAACTTGTCCACCGACCATCCCTTCTGGACCGGCTGATTGGGCTAAGTATCGAATTAATCTAATCTTATCCGAAGCAGAAACACCGTTCATCTCAGACAAAACTTGAAAACTATAGGTTAATAATCCATCCCCTGCTAAAATGGCTAGGGCTTCTCCAAATACTTTATGATTCGTTGGCATCCCCCTTCTTAAATCGTCATCATCCATACTTGGTAAATCATCATGAATTAATGAATACGTGTGAATCATTTCTACTGCACAAGCAACAGGGTAGCCTTTTTGCACGTCTTGTTGAAATGCTTCCATTGTAGCTAACATTAATAACGGACGAATCCGCTTTCCTCCAGCTCTCAGCGAATAAAGCATCGCCTCTTTTAACGATTTGGGTGCATCAAGAATATGGATGGTACTTTCCAATTCATCTTCCACGACACGTTTTTGAACATTCATAAATTCTTGTAAAGAAGAGAGACTCACTGCCCTTCCTCCTTATTTATCGAGAATTCTACTTCTTTTCCATCCTCCGTAAGTACACTTGCTAATTCATCCTCTACCATTTGAAGCTTATCATGACATATTTTCGATAATTCCATACCATCTTTATATATTGCAATGGCTTCTTCTAAAGGAACATCTCCTTCTTCTAAACGTTGCACGATTTTGTCTAACTGTTCCATCGCCTCTTCAAAACTTTTTCCTTTTATTTCACTCATCTTCTACCCTTCTCCTTTACTTCGATTACTTTACAATCCAAAGCACCATCAGCCAGTTCAACCGTCACATTGTCCCCGATTGCTACAGACTCTTTGCTTTTTACGAGCGTTTCATTTTCCTTATACACGACACTATATCCTCGCTCTAAAATCTTTAACGGGCTCAAAGCATCTAAAGCAACGAGCAACCTTTCAAAATCATTGGAATAATTTTTCCACTGACTAGTCATGTTTTGATTCAATTGTTTATTCAGACGCTTGTACTCCTCGTTTTTCTGTTGGACTTGAGCACGTGGGTGCTGCATATATAACCTTTTTTGTAAATAGGACAAACTATCCCTCAACGTCACTGCTTTCCGCTGATACTCTCCATATAACTTTTCATTAAGACGATCAAGTCGTTCCATTTTCTGTTGGAACAACCGCATTGGATTTCGAAACACGTAAGATTTCTCAAGGTTTTCTAGTTTCACTTTATTTTCTTTAACCTTAATCGTTAATGCCTGAGCCAAACGGCGTTCTTTCTGTAACACCCGCTCCTTTAGCTCATCGATATGAGGTACAGCTATTTCAGCAGCTCCAGTAGGGGTAGCTGCTCTAATATCTGCAACAAAATCTGCTATCGTAAAATCCGTTTCATGACCTACTGCTGAGATGACGGGGATGCGAGAAGCAACAATCTCTCTCACAACTACTTCTTCATTAAAAGCCCAAAGTTCTTCAATAGAACCTCCACCACGTCCAACAATCAGAACATCAATTTCTTTTCTTTCATTTGCTGTTTTAATTCCTTTTACAATAGACGGAGCGGCCTGTTCACCTTGAACTAAGGCTGGAATTACTACTACTTTCCCAATTGGATAACGACGCTTTATCGTCGTAATAATATCCCTAACGGCGGCTCCAGTTGGAGATGTAATAACTCCGATAACCTTTGGAAATGGGGGGAGTGCTTTTTTTCGCCCTTGTTCAAACAGCCCCTCTTTCTCTAATCGTTCCTTTAGTTGCTCATAGGCTAAATACAATTCTCCAATACCATCTGGTTGCATCTTTTTTATATAAATTTGATATTGTCCACTGGATTCATATATGGAAATATCGCCTTGTACTAGTACATTCATTCCGTTTTCTGGAGCAAATTTTAACTGCCTATTTTGAGAAGAAAACATCACACTTAATAGCCTTGCCTTGTCGTCTTTTATCGTAAAATACATGTGACCACTAGAATGCTGTTTAAAGTTTGAAATTTCCCCACGAACATGAACATTTGATAAGTGAGGGTCCACGTCAAATTTTCTTTTTATGTATTTAGTTAAAGAATGAACCGATAAATATCGGTCATGCGACATTTTTTCCCATCCTTTCTATCAACGTACAACTTTTATACGCTACCTTTTTCATTAAAAAAGCTACCTCCCCTTAATATAACGGAAGGTAGCTTTGATTGCCAATATTGCTTTACTTTTCCAGTGTTGCTACTTTAGATAGAATAAAAGAATTTGAACGTTTGGCAGATATCAGTGTATTGTTCATTAACATGGTTATGGTCATCGGTCCTACCCCGCCAGGAACAGGCGTAATATAGGCTGACTTTTCCTTAACCGATTCATAATCAACATCTCCGCAAAGCTTCCCATTTTCATCACGGTTCATTCCTACATCAATCACAATCGCACCATCTTTAATATGGTCCTCTTTAAGTAGTTTTGCTTTTCCTACCGCCATGACGATAATATCTGCTCTTCGAGTATGTACTTCCAAATCTTTTGTTCTTGAATGACAATACGTTACGGTAGCATTTTGCTGAAGAAATAATTGACCTGCTGGTTTTCCTACAATATTACTTCTTCCAACAATCACTACATGCTTTCCTTCAACTGAAATATTTTCAAATTCAAGCATCTTCATAATTCCGAAAGGGGTGCAAGGTAAGAAAGTTTCTTGACCTGTCATCATTCGACCAATACTAATTGGATGAAGACCGTCAACATCTTTCTCTGGTGCAATGGACTCAATGATCTTAACTTCTGAAAGATGTTCTGGCAAAGGAAGTTGAACGAGTATACCATGTATAGATTCATCTTCATTTAATTCCTGAACTTTTGCCAACAATTCCTGTTCAGTTAATGATTCAGGGTACTCAAATAATATGGAATGCATTCCTAATTTCTCACAAGCTTTTTGCTTCATCGTAACATACGTTTTAGAGGCTTTATTATCTCCTACTAAAACGACTGCTAAGCCTGGAGTTACTCCTAGACGCTTTAGGTCATCTACTTCTACTGAAATCGACTCACGAATCTTTTCTGAGATTTTTCTACCATCAAGAATATTAGCCATTTTCTGCATCCCCCAATAAGAAATATTATTTATTTATTGTATTTTGAACCTTTGAGAGAACACCATTGATAAATTTACTTGATTTTTCATCTCCGAAGGTTTTTGCAATCTCAATCGCCTCATTGATGATGACTTTATTAGGGGTGTCCTCGTCAAATATCATTTCATATACAGCCAAACGTAAAACATTTCTATCCACTTTTGCTAATCGATCAAATGACCATCGTTCTAAATGTGTCTTAATCATTTCATCAATTTTTGAAAGGTTTTCATTTGTTTGAAGAACTAGTGTTGTTAAGAACTCATCCTTCTCTTCCCCTTCAGTAATATTAGCAAGTGCTTGTTGCGCATCTATTTCGCTCATGTCCATTTGAAAAAGAGCTTGTAATGCTTTTTCTCGTGCCGTGCGTCTTTTCATCTATAAATACTCCTTTGACTCTCATAATATAAGAAGATAATAGCACAATGAATGAATAGAATCACGATTTCTGACGAAAAATTAAATTTCAGAATTCAATCAATTTTCTTTACAATAAAAAAACCAAGGGGATAATCCCCTTGGTTTTAAAGTTCACTGTCATCATCGGTTTCATTTTTAGTGGTTTCAAAAGAAACACCAACGACGTGAATATTCACTTCTTTAGCATCTAACGCCGTCATATTTAAAAGTGCTTGACGAATATTATCTTGAACTTGATGAGCGACTGTTGGTATTGATACACCAAAGCCCATTACACAGTAGACATCAATAGAAATACCATCTTCTTCTAATTCTACTTTTACACCTTTACCATGGTTTTTCTTCCCAAGACGCTCGACTACTCCAGAAGCAAAGTTCCCTCTCATTTGAGCAACACCTTCAACTTCTGATGCTGCAATGCCAGAGATCACTTCAATAACTTCAGGAGCAATTTCAATTTTGCCAAGACCATCTTTGTTCTGGTTCATTTGTAATAATGCTTGTGTTTGATTTTCGGCCATGTCATTACACCTCCTATTGCAGGTTATGATTTCATTACTTCATACTTTTCGAGAAACTTCGTATTGAAGTTACCTTCCACAAAAACTTCATGATCTAACAGTTTTAAATGGAATGGAATGGTAGTGTGAACCCCTTTAATAACAAATTCACTAAGAGCACGTTTCATTCTTGCAATGGCTTCCTCTCGACTATCCCCATACGAAATGACTTTTGCTATCATGGAATCATAGTAAGGCGGAATTTTATACCCAGGATAGGCTGCTGAATCAACTCGAACTCCAAGACCACCTGGCGGAAGATACATTTCAATCTTACCAGGAGATGGCATAAAGTTTTTTTCAGGGTTTTCAGCATTAATTCTACACTCTATTGACCATCCAGTAAAGGAAACTTCCTCTTGTCTAAATCGAAGTGATTTACCTGAAGCAATAAGAATTTGCTCTTTAATTAAATCTACACCTGTAACCATTTCCGTGACAGGATGTTCTACTTGAATTCGCGTATTCATCTCCATAAAGTAAAATGAACGCTGTCTGTAATCATATATAAATTCTACCGTTCCAGCACCTGAATAATCAACAGCTTTTGCTGCTTTTACTGCAGCTTCACCCATTTTTTTTCGCATTTCACCATCAATTACGGGAGATGGTGTTTCTTCCAGTAGCTTTTGAAGACGACGTTGAATCGTACAATCTCGTTCGCCTAAATGTATGATATGCCCTTTTTCATCACCTAGAACTTGAATTTCAACGTGGCGGAAATCTTCAATAAATTTCTCAAGGTATACACCAGGATTTCCAAAAGCTGTCATCGCCTCTTGTTGCGTAATATTTATCCCATTTCGCAACTCTTCTTCGTCTCGAGCAACACGGATTCCTTTACCACCACCACCGGCTGTAGCTTTAATAATGACCGGATAACCGATCTCATTAGCAATCTCAAGACCTTGGTCGACATCCTTTAATATACCTTCTGATCCCGGAACAATTGGAACACCGGCTTCTTTCATAGTTTCTCTAGCAATATCCTTAGTACCCATTTTTGTAATGGCTTCAGGAGATGGACCAACAAATTTTATGTTACATTCTCTGCATAAATCTGCAAAGTCTGCATTTTCAGCTAAAAATCCATAACCAGGGTGAATGGCATCACATTCCGTTAACTTCGCAACAGATATAATATTGGTAAAGTTTAAATAACTATCTTTAGACGCTGTAGGACCAATACAATAGGCTTCATCTGCTAACTGTACGTGTAAGGATTCTTTATCTCCTTCAGAAAATACGGAAACAGTCTCTACTCCTAATTCACGACAAGCCCGAATAATCCGGACTGCAATCTCTCCTCTATTGGCAATGAGCAATTTTTTTATCATCTTGATCGCTCCTTTATTTCTTCACTAAAAAGAGTGGCTGATTGTATTCAACAAGTTGACCGTCTTCTACTAGAATCTCAACGATTTCCCCGTCTATTTCAGCTTCAATTTCATTAAATAACTTCATTGCTTCTACAATACATACAATGCTATCCTTTTTTACCTTATCACCAATCTTCACATAAGGATCCGCATCTGGTGATGAGGATTCGTAAAAAGTACCGACCATTGGTGATGTGATTTTATGTAAATCCTCAACATTCTCTACTTGCTTTTCTTGAACATTTTCCTGATTCTGCGCCGGTGCAGGTGCCTCAGTCACAGCTGCAGTAGTTTGAGGAATAACCTCTTTAACAGGCTCAGTAACAATTTCTGGTACAACCTCTACATGACGGGCAACTGTATTCATTTGTTTTTTCATTTTGACCTTGCTACCTTCATATTCGTAGACAAATTCATCAATGCTAGATTGATCAATGAGTTTAATTAGTTCACGAATTTCTTGTACCTTTAGCATTTTATACACTCCTTAGAAAGATTATCTGTTTAATTAAGAGGGTAGGAACCCTAGTCAATCGTAAAAGGATTTCAAAAAAGGTGTATAAAACACCAAAATCCCTTTTTTCAAGCAAATTTTCACAGTCACATTGTGACTAGATACTAACATCATACAGTAATATCTAGTCTAAATTCAATCTTGAATTTTTAAAGCGCTTTCATTTTATTCTATTTTAAACTTTTTTTAAACAATATTAAATAATAACGCAACATTATTTAAGAATAATGGAAAAGTTCGCTCATCTTACCTATCGTATTTATCCTATTAAGATGAATAGATACAAAACATCCAAATGGCTCGTCGTAAATAAGATAGCTAGTGAAGTACGTAAGAGCGAACACCGCAAAGCATCTTATTGAATAATCGAACTGTGTCTCTCTATCTTACTATAGTCAACTAGCTTGTTGTTTATTAAAGAAACCGCATATATTATAGAAATTCGAATGAGCTAATGATAATTTACTATTGAATAGCTTTTAATTACTAGACATGTGTAAAGGCCCGCATTTTTAGGTATTATTCACTTACGATAGATCCCTCCTTACGGCCTATTATAGTGATGGGAAATCAGAAATCATTTATGCACGAAAGGCTTATTGACTATTTTCTCCACGTGAAAATAGATTAAATCCGTCCACATATAAAAAAGCTGATTGCGCTCACAATCAGCTTTTTTTTCTTATTCACTTTCACTTGTAGGTTGAAATTCGACTGCTACTGTAGTACCGTCATTCCCTAGCTCTTCTCTTACCATCCTCATTATATTATTTGCCTCTTTTTTAGTATGTTCAGAACCATTCATTTTAATGGTCACTTTTATTTGATCTCCTACATTCCGAACAAGAACATCGCTATAACCTTTATCTTTAATAAAAGCTTCTAAGATTTTTTCTTGTTCTGTTAATTCCCTTATTTCTTTCATTTCTTCATACGCTTTATTTTTTTCAGTAGACGAAACATCTGTTGCAGCCACGATGGCTGTTAAGTCGCTTAATCTCTTGTCTCTTTCTTCTTGGATATCCATTCGTAAAGCGGTAAACATCTCATCATCTGTCACTTCTGTTATGATGTTTATTTCATCCTCAGTCATTGCTTCCCCGTTCTCTTCTGTCCCTGCATCTTCATTTAAATTAGCGTCATCCTCATCTGATTCAGAAGCAGTCAAACTAGCCGGATCTGTCGGTGGTGATGTAACGTAATATACAGATAAAACAACAACAAGACTTAACATCGTTAATAACCAAACGGTTTGTTTCTTTAGCAACATGAATGGATCCCCCTTTTATTGTTTTGGCATGACCGATACTTGATGGCTGCCAATATTAAACACACTAGTTACTGCTTCTTTAATCCATTTTTTCACTTGCACATTCTCCGCTCCTTTCGCAATGATTAAAACACCACGAATGGGAGGTTTTTTCGTTTCAACAATCAAAGGGACTTCCTTCTCCCCGTCTCGTATAATCACAATTTGATCGTCTCTCGATTCGTCCTCTATTTTCCTTTGGCCACCTTCACGATCGACTTCTGTTGTGGTTTGTTGTTGGGAATTTGAATTTTTTTCATATACTTTTAACTCTGTAGCATCCACATTTACATAAACCGCTACCTCACCGATGCCGATGACCTCTTCTAACGCTTTGGTCAACTTACTTTCATACTGATGCTCGTAATCTTGAATTGTTTTCGGTTGCTCTTTTGAAGAGGTCCCAAATGTTTCGACAGTGTCAACATCCTCTTCTTTCGTAACCACTTCAGCCTTGTCTCCATTTGCTCCTTGTGTCCATATATTGCTTATCAGCATAAACGCAATCCCGATTAATAAAATGATAGGCACGTAAAATTTTAAGTTTAGTTTCTTCCCTCCATCACGCTCATCGTTTGTTTTTAACGTTTTTTTTAACCATTCGAAAGGATCGTTTTTATGGCTCATTGTCTGGTTCTGCCCTCCTTTCCTCATAAATACTGATTTTCTCTGTCTCCACTTCCCAAATTTGAGCAAGCTCCTGAGATAACTCCTTCCATTTCTCTGTTGCTTTCTTCAAAGGGGTTGTTGTGTTAATAGAGACTGGTTGTACAGGGGCAATTTCATCATTTGTGTTGTTCTCTGATAAAAAGACTGAAATAGTAGACAATCCGTCTGGAATAGTGGACAAATCATGTACCTGTAATTCAATGTTCGTAATCACCCAGTTTTGTTCGTCGCCCAACACCCTTTGAGCTTCTTCTTTCATTTGGACAGCCATCTGTTCTAAAATATATGCATCTTGTGATGCTTGTATTTCTTTTTTCTTCATTTCAATTAAATTTTCTACTTTTTCCTCGTCATTCCCATTTTGGAATTGGACTTTTGCTATTACTTCTTCAAAATCACTAGCTAAAAATTGAAATAATGGTGTAAGAATAATCGTGATTAGTAGAAGTCCAACAACTATTTTGGTGTATTTTTTCATGACAGAGCTTGGCAAAAGCATATCCACGACCGTCGCAAGCAAAACAAATAAAATGATATTCGTTATCCACTCTGTCAAAAATGACATCATATCCCCCCTATCGGACCATTAAAGTAATATTTCCGGCAGCTATCATGATTGTAAGACTTAAAAAGAACATAAATGATACAATGGCTAACGCAGCAAAAACATACATTACACTTTTCGCAATGATATCTAAACAAAGGATGACAGGACCGCCACCAATTGGCTGTAATAGGGCCGCTGCAAATTTATATATAAAGGCAATCACCAAGATTTGTATAGCAGGAAATGCTGCTATCATAAGTAATATAACCACCCCTGCGATTCCCACTGTATTTTTTAATAGCACTGAGGCACTGATGATCGTATCGGCTGCATCTGTAAACATTCGTCCAATCACGGGTATAAAATTTCCTGTGACAAATTTAGCTGTTCGAATGGTGATTCCATCTGTTACGGCTGTAGTCGTTCCTTGGACAGAAAGTACACCTAAAAAAATGGTCATAAAAGCACCTAGCAAACCGATGCTCCACGTTCGGAGTAAATTAGCTAATTGCGTCACCTTGTATTCCTCATTAATCGTCGAAACGATACTTAACAAAGCGGATAAAAATAGTAAGGGGAGAACAACATATTGAACCATTAGACCACTCGTATTCATCAAGAAGATAATAACTGGGTGAAAAAATGTAGCTGACACTACTCCTCCTGATGAAGCAATTAAAGCTAGAAGCAACGGAATTAAGGCTAAAATAAACTGTATCATTGTGTCGATTGTCTCGATCGTATAATCAATCGCCACATGAAAGCTATTTAACGCAATAATAATCAGTACTAAATAGACAATCGCATAGGCCACTTTGCTTACTGTCCCATTCTCAAATGCAGATTGTAATGATTGTAAAAACATACTAAAAATAGTTAGTATGATTAAAGTTCCTAAGAGCTTGCTATTTAAGAGGACCTCTTGAAAAGTAAACCTCAGTATTCCTTTTATCCATTGATCGAAAGAAAACGTTTTTTCCCCTTTTATAAAATCTATTAAACTGCCTCTTTGGCTCTCCGGTAAGTACCCTCCATACTTTTGTAAAACATCCTCCCAAAATACTTTCAGTTCTTGAACTCCTAGCTGATCCAATTGTTCTTCTACTAGTTCATGCTCTTCGTTTTGTTCATCATTCTCTACAGCTTGTACACTTGAAGTGAGCAAGAGTAGAGAGGTAAGAACGAAGAGAACAGCGACTTTTACACGCAATGATCCCACCTCATTTTTCCAGCGATATTAACTATTCGGAATCATGTTGATTATCGTCTCGATAATTACTGTTAATATTGGCACAGCCATAGCTAAAATTAAGATTTTTCCTGCAAGTTCTACTTTTGAAGCGATTGCCCCCTGTCCTGCATCTCTTGTAATTTGTGAAGCAAACTCTGCAATATAAGCGATTCCTATGATTTTTAGAATCGTTTCTAAGTAAATCATGTTTATATTTGCGTTGACCGCTATACGCTGAATCATTGAAATGATCATATAAATTTGATCAATTAAAAACAGAAATATCGTACACCCAACAAATACAACGAGCAAGAAGGCAAAGTTAGGTTTTTCTTCCTTCACTATTAAGGCTAAAAATGTACCAATAAAGGCTAGTCCTACTATTTGAAGAATTTCAATCGCCTTTCCCTCCTTTACCCTTGAAAGAGGAATACTGATTTAATTTTTTGAAACAAATCGTCTACGATGGAAGCAACCATAAATAGAATGTAAATAAAGCCTAATAATGTGACCCATTGGGAATATTCCTTCTTCCCTACTTGGTCGAGAATAGTATGAAGAAAGGCCACCACAATTCCGACTCCTGCAATTTTAAAAATAATATCAACATCTAAACCCATTCTTCCCACGCCCTCCTTTATACCAGTAAAATGATTAACAATAACCCACTGAGAACTCCAAGACTTTTGGCCATTTTCTCATACCGAAACTGCTTGTCCCTTGCATCTTCCTCCTCACGCTCTAAATGGGTCAAAGCTAATATTATGTGTTTTTGCTGGGTGTGAAGATCATGGCGGCCTAAATTTTCACCAAACTGCTTCATCACTTCATACTCACCATGGCGAAACGCGGTTAGCTTCCAAACCTCATCTAAACTTTTTTCCCAAGCTTCTTTCACCGTTGTTTCTTCCGTTGTAAGCTTTTCAGAAAATGTTTCAAATATCCAAGAGACCGGCTTTTGAAGCTGTTTGGAGAGTTTTCTAGTCGCTTCATGTAATGGTGTATGCCCAAACATTATTTCCGCTTCTAAGGATTGAAGAGCGGATCTTAATAGTCGTAACTGTCTCGGTCGTTCACTCAAATATTTTGATGCTTCAAATCCAACCCAAGTTGTAGATAGGAGGATAAAAACAGCCCCTAGTAGTTTAAACATATTTATGTCACACTCACTTCTTTTAAGAAGCCTTTACCTTCATGATCCCGAATGGTCGAAATTGTACCAGGCCCTGTTTTTCTAGAAAGCTCAATATATCTGTCAATGATTCCTAAGTTGATGATTTCACGGAGTATCGGTCGCTTTTTTATATCGCTAAACGAATGGCCATGTGTCGTCATGAATAAGGTAATTCCCGCATTTACAGCTTCCAAAATAGCCCTGGCATCTTCCTCTCGACCAATTTCATCCACTACCAAAACATCTGGGCTCATGGAACGAATCATCATCATCATCCCTTCAGCTTTAGGGCATGCATCCAAAACGTCAACTCGAGGTCCAAAGGCTAATTGAGGGACGCCATTTACACACCCCGCAATTTCCGACCGTTCATCGACAATTCCCACTTTTTTTGCATCTAGCTGCTTCTCTTCAACTCCTGTAGAAAGAATACGTGCAATATCACGTAATAACGTTGTTTTACCTGTTTGAGGTGCACCAATAATCATGGTGTGCATCCATCTGTTCTCGTACAAGTAAGGGATAAGCGGCATTGCAATCCCTGATTTTTGTCTTGCTACACGTATATTAAATGAAGAGAGCTGACGAATTGCCTTTACCTCACCATGCTCTAATATTACTTTTCCAGCAAGCCCCACTCGGTGCCCACCTGCAATCGTAATATATCCCCTCTTAAGTTCTTCTTCTAACGTATAAAATGAATATTGTGCCAATCTATTAATCAGTGCCTCAGCATCCTCTTCGCGAATGATATAAGATAAGAAAAGAGGTTTTCCTTGAGAAATTACTTCAAGCGGTCGCTGAACTCTAATTCGAATTTCCTCAAGATGATCTAATACCGTTTGAGGTAATGTAGTAATGTATTCTTTAATGGCTTTAGGTAAAATAGCGTATATTTCCTCCATGTCCCTCCTCCTTTGACAAGCCTCCCGATACTTAAAATGTATTCTACTAGAGTAGATTTATGACAAAGAAAAAGGAGAGGCTACAATACAGCCTCTCCTTACATTTGATATTCATTTCATCTATTTTGCCTTCTTATGCTTTGGTCATAATAAAAAGGCTAGGAGTGATTTCTCACCCTAGCGCAAATATTAGATAATTTCGATTATGCTCTAGAAACATAGCTCGCATCTGTTGTATTCACGACAAGAACATCACCTTCATTTACAAAGAACGGAACTTGAACCGTTAAACCTGTTTCAACTGTTGCTGGTTTTGAACCACCTGAAGCTGTATCTCCTTTGATTCCTGGCTCCGTTTCTGTAACAGTTAGTTCTACTGTGTTAGGTAGCTCTATTCCAATCGTCTCTGCTTGATACATCATAATCTGAACTTCCATATTTTCTTTTAAAAACTTTAGTTCATACTCAATTGCCGATGAAGCAAGCTCGATTTGTTCATAAGATTGATTATCCATAAACACATGCATATCACCATTAGCGTACAAATACTGCATTTTCCGATTATCAATTTGGGCTTTTGCCACTTTTTCCCCTGCACGGAATGTCTTTTCTTGGATAGCTCCGTTGCGTAGGTTACGTAATTTCGAACGAACAAACGCTGCACCTTTACCTGGTTTTACGTGTTGAAATTCAATTACTCGCCAAATACCATTGTCCACTTCAATTGTTAAACCTGTGCGAAAATCATTTACTGAGATCATCGTAAATCCTCCTGTACCTATTACAATATAATTAAATCTTTTGTTGAGTGTGTCAGTGTTTCATTCCCATTTTCAGTGATAACGGTATCATCTTCAATTCTAACACCGCCGATTCCTTTTAGGTAAATCCCTGGTTCAACCGTTACAACCATTCCTGGTTCAAGCACCGTATTGGAACGGAATGACAGACCAGGCCCCTCATGCACTTCAAGTCCAATTCCATGTCCTAACGAATGTCCGAAATAGTCACCATACCCTTTTTCTTTTATGTAATCACGGGAAATAGCATCCGCTTCGATTCCCGTCATACCAGGTTTAATTTCATCCATGGCTTTTAATTGAGAATCAAGAACAACTTGGTATATTTCGACTAGCTTATCACTCGGTTGTCCAACAGCTACTGTTCGAGTCATATCTGACGCGTATCCCTTATAGTATGCACCATAATCAAGTGTGATAAAATCGCCTTTTTCAATCACTTTATTGGAGGCTACACCATGAGGAAGGGCAGAGCGTTTACCAGAAGCCACAATGATATCAAAGGAAGATGAAGTGGCACCGCACTTTCTCATAAAAAATTCAAGCTCATTAGAAACTTCCAGCTCTGTTTTACCAGGTGCAATAAAATCAAGAATATGCTTGAATGCTGCATCAGCGATATCCGCAGCTTCCTTTAATATCTTAATCTCTGAAGGAGTCTTAATCAAGCGTAAGTTTTCCACCATTCCAGAAACAGGAACTAGCTCTGCTTGAACCTCCTGATTATATTGAGCATACGTGGCAAACGTTACATGATCTTTCTCAAAACCGAGTTTTTTTACATCCAGTTCCTTCACTTGCTTGGCTACTTCTGCTACGATAGGACCACCTTTATGTTCGATAATATCAAAGCCTTCACACTGATCTGTAGCTTGCTCTGTATAACGAAAATCAGTAATAAATAACGCTTTACTTTTTGTAATAAGGGCTACACCTGTTGACCCTGTGAAATTCGTCATATATCGGCGATTATATGTACTTGTAAGAAGCATTCCATCAATATTTTCTTTATCGAACTGCTCTCTTAGTTTGGCTAATTTGCTCATTTTCTTACACTCCTTTAATAAATTGAATTAAGGCTTTTAATGCTAGTTCGTAACCAAATAATCCAAACCCAACAATCTGTCCCTTTGTGACCGGTGCCGTAACTGACTCATGTCGAAAAGGTTCACGGGCATGAATATTTGATATATGTACTTCCACGACTGGGATTGAAATAGAAGAAATCGCATCTCTCAGTGCATAACTATAATGTGTTAACGCACCAGGATTAATAATTACTCCCTTCATCTCTCTATCTTCTGCATCATGAAGTGCATCAATGAGATCTCCTTCATGATTAGATTGAAGAGACTCCAAATGATATCCCCATTGTAACGCCTGCTTTTCTACTGTTTTCTCCAGCTCTTTAAGCGTGGTAAAACCGTAAATCGTTGGTTCTCTTTTTCCTAACCGATTAAGGTTAGGACCGTTCAATAGTAACAACTTATCCATCGTATCACCCGAAAAAAAGAATGTTCATCAAGAACATTCTACCATAATCCTTTATTGAAGAACTAACAATATTCCCTTTTCTTTAATTCTGACTCACATCTTTTCCCTGTTGTTGCTCCTGGTTCATTCGTTCTTCTTCTTCATACGATATAGAAAAACCAATAAAAACTCCGTACAATAAATAGATACATACACACGTAATAAGTGTATTTATGTCCAACTCAGTCAAGGACTTCATGCTCTTAAATAAGGGATTTAGCAACAAGATGACGATCAAAAACAATCCGATTCCGTAGGCTGCTCCTACCCACATCGATCGTAATTTTCGAAAGAGGCCATAATAAATTAATGCTGCTCCTATTGATACGATTCCATAGCCAATAATCGATAATAGTATTCCAATCCAAGAGTCTTTCCACTCTCCTGCAGCCCAAGGTTCAAAGAAAATATTAGGACTAATTGTTGTAAAATGGAATATATACGTAAAATAGGCTATACCACTCCATAACACTCCACCAATAAAACCAGTTAATACGACGTTCAGCAGAAATGGTATTGGTTTTTCTTTTTGATTTTGCTCTAATTTATCTGTTTCTTTTTTTTCTGCCATCAGTACACCTCCTACCATCATTATGTCCAGTTTCTTAAATTCCTTCCGAAACTTTACTGAAATTCTTTTCCTAGTTTATTGAAACTTTTTTTAGTAGAATGGTAATAACTCTCTTAAAATTGAGAAATATAACAGTTAAGAATAACAATAGGTTGGTGTATAAAATGGACAATAAACAAAAACCTGTTTATGGTGGTCAGGCAGTTGTAGAAGGGGTTATGTTTGGTGGAAAAAAACATACCGTTACAGCGATTCGAAGGAAGGATGGTTCTCTTGATTATTTCCACTCTCCACGAAAGTCAAAACCACTTATTCAAAAGCTCAAAAAAATCCCTTTTTTACGTGGTGTCGTGGCAATAGTTGAAGCAAGTGCAAATGGTTCAAAACATTTAAACTTCTCAACCGAACGATATGACGTCGACCCGAAAGATGATGGAACCGTAAAATCCGAAGAGGTCAGCAAACTAACGATGATTCTCGGAGTAGCAGCAGTTGGTGTTCTTTCATTTATCTTTGGAAAAACGTTATTTACGCTCATCCCTTTGTTTTTAGCAGAGCTATTAAGTCCGATTTTCCCAGGTTACTACACACAAATTTTTCTTGAGGGCCTTTTCAAGCTGGTATTATTGCTTGTTTATATATACGCCATCAGTTTAACGCCCCTTATTAAACGGGTTTTTCAATATCATGGAGCTGAGCATAAGGTAATAAACGCGTATGAAAATAATTTACCTTTATCCGTCGAGAATGTTCAAGCACAATCTCGCCTGCATTATCGCTGTGGAAGCTCATTTATTATTTTCACTGTGTTTGTCGGAGTATTTGTTTATATGTTTGTTCCAATTGATCCACTTTGGGTCAGAATTGTGAATCGACTAGCGCTTATCCCTGTTGTTTTAGGTGTATCGTTTGAAGTTTTACAATTAACAAACCGCTTTCGGGAAGTACCTGTTTTACGATTTTTAGGTTATCCAGGTCTTTGGTTACAACTATTAACAACTAAAGAACCTGACGATTCTCAAGTAGAAGTGGCAATCGCTTCCTTTGAAGAATTAATAAAAATGGAAAACGGTTCTAAAACAAGATTAAATTCAGAAGAAATTGTCTAAAATGAACATATAGGAAAAATAGCAAATGATGATTTCCTATTAGATCAGGAGGAGGTGGCTTCTATGCCCTTTCGGTCCATTTTCCTTTACACTGTTATTATTCTAGCAGCGATTGGGTTTGGTTCAGTACTCATTGACAACCCTTTAAGCATCATCCGATATGCTTTCTTTGTAGCTATTAGTGTAGGACTCTTTTTTCTTATCTACCGTGTTTTTATGAAAAGAAAACCTAATTTTCAACAGCAACGTGCCTATTTGCAAGCTGCAAAATTTTCGAAAAAGCGCATGAAGTCTAAATCGGCGAAATCATCCATTCGACAACGGCCTTTACGAAAGCGTTCTGATGTAAAACTAACTGTAATAGAAGGAAAGAAAAACAAAAAGAAAAACAGGGCTAGCTTATAACCCTGTTAGTGCGACCATCTCATTAAAAATTTATTTGCCATTTTACGCCCTTGATTGATAAGGGCGATTTTTTTTTGTTCCGTTAATTGAAACTCTGTTGTTAATACTCCATCTGTTGGAATAAAAATGATATTCTTCTCATGCTTTCTAGAAATGTATCGTGCATCATGTGCACTTTTCATCGTTTCAAATAGTGCCTCAAACATATCTATCCCATTGTCAATTTCATGTTTAGGCATATCTTCATAACGATGACTTAATTTTACTCCTAAAACTGGTCGCGTTTTTTTTATGTTATCTTTATCAAACAACCATAATGGAAAGTTACTGAGCACACCTCCATCAATGATTACCGAAGTATCACCATTAGACTTCATTTTAACCGGTTGAAAAAAGTAGGGCAAGGCAGAACTCATGTAGATGGCTTTTGCAACAGAGAAACTTTCTGGATCAATTCCATAATGAATTAAATCGTCTGGTAAAACCAATAAGCGTCCGGTCGTTAAATCTGACGCAACTACACGCAATGCTTGGGGTGGCAAGTCAGCAAATGTCTTAATGCCTTTTTGATCTAATTTATCTTCAATCCAGTTCTCTATTTTCTTTCCTTTATATATTCCTAGCTGAAAATACAAAGACAACCATTTCCTTAAAGGACCTGGTAAAAAGCGAAAACTAGGATCAAATAAGTTTGATAACTCCACTTCAGACATAATAACCTTTATATCTTCACTTTTATACCCTGCGGCAATAAATCCAGAAATTATCGCTCCGGCACTGGTACCAGCTACTCGTTTAATGATATAGCCTTTTTCTTCTATTGCTTGATACGCTCCAATCAACGCAAAACCTTTAATACCCCCTCCAGAAAAAACCACATCTATCTGCACATAGACCATCTCCTCAGATGTTCGTTCCCTGATACATAAATAATGATATGGAGATGAAATTAGAACTAATTTTATGAATTATGCTTTAGACAGGTTTCCTTCACGGATGGCTAAATCATACTACCAATAAAAAAAGGACGACAATTGTCGTCCTCAACATTATAGTCCACACTTTAACTGTGCACCACAATTCGTACAAGTATTACAGCCGCCAACTTCCTTCACCGTTCCTTTTCGGCAGACAGGACAAGTATTTCCTACTTCTGATCCTATCGTAACATTTGTCGAGCGAATTTCTTGAATCGTATCAACTAACACCACTTTATGCTGATTTTCCTTCTTGTCATCTTTGTTTTCCGTGCCATTTTCCTCGGCTTTTAACGTGAGTACTTGGGAATCACGACTTCCATCTACATAAACGGTACCACCTTTAGCCCCGCCTTTGTAAAGACGTTCATATACCTTTTCCACTTGTTCCACGGCAAATCCTTGTGGTGCATTCACTGTCTTCGATATCGAGCTATCAATCCAACGCTGAATGACACATTGTACATCTGCATGAGCTTCCGGCTTTAAATCCATTGCCGTCACAAACCAATGAGGTAATTCAGATGGATCTGTATCAGGGTGATGTTGCAAATACTCTTGTACGATATCTGCTTTTACTTCAATGAATTTTCCTAATCGACCGCTTCTGTAATACGTAAAGGAGAAATAAGGTTCAAGACCTGTCGACACCCCTACCATCGTACCTGTACTTCCCGTTGGAGCAACAGTAAGAAGATGCGAATTTCGAATCCCATTCTCAAGAATCGCATTTTTTACTTCTATTGGCATCTGAGACATAAAGCCCGTTTCTACAAACCTCCGTCTTAAACGTAAAGTTTCATCATCGTTAGCTCCTTCGAGGAATGGAAAGCTGCCTTTTTCTTTCGCAAGATTAACAGATGTTTGATACGCTGTTACGGCAATCGTTTTAAAGACTTCCTCTACTAATTCATTTCCTTCAGGAGATCCGTATTCTTTCTCACAATATATTAATAAATCGGCAAGGCCCATTACACCAAGGCCCACTCGTCGCTCTCCAAGTGCTTGTTTTTTGTTTTCATCTAGAAAATAAGGAGTGGCGTCGATAACGTTATCTTGCATTCTGACACCCACCTCAACCGTTTGCTTTAATTTCTCAAAATTAACGGTCTTCGTTTCTTTTTCTGCGAATTGAGCTAAATTAATGGCCGCCAAATTACAAACAGAATAAGGTGCAAGTGGTTGTTCACCGCATGGGTTTGTCGCCACAACTTTTTGATCATAAGCTTTTGCATTCGTTTTATCGTTGGCATTATCGATAAAGAAAATACCAGGTTCAGCAGAATATGTCGCACAAATATTGATTAAATTCCATAACTCTCTTGCACGAATTTTTCGATATGAACGTACTTTATGACCCATCTTTTCCCACTCACGTACATCCCCTACTTTTTGCCACTCGTTATTGTACACTTCCATATCACGTTCATTATAGCTTTCAACATCTGGAAAACGCAGCTCGTACTCTCCATCATTTTCAACAGCTTCCATAAAATCATTTGTTAAACAAACAGATATATTAGCCCCTGTTAAAAACTCTGAATTATGAACACTGTAGTTACCGCCCGTTTGTAATTTTTCTTCAGCATTTGAAATAATATTTTCGTCAAACCCGCCAAACCCTTCAATGTGTTTGTAATTCACTATCCCTTGATACATCGCTTTTTCTTCTGAAGTTAGAGGCGTAAACTTCAACTTGTTGATCGCCACTTTTTTTATTTGTTCATCTTCTGTATTTTCTAACAAAAAGCGAAGAATTGCCGGGTTTTGCATTTTCGAAATAATAAACTCTATAATATCTGGATGCCAGTCCGCCAGCATAATCATTTGAGCTCCACGTCTTGATCCACCTTGTTCAACTAGATGTGTTAGTTTCGCAATATCATCCAGCCAAGAAACAGATCCAGAAGATTTTCCATTTACTCCTTTTGCTAAAGTGTTACGTGGTCTTAAAGTGGATCCGTTCGTTCCAACTCCACCTCCACGGCTCATAATCTCCATTACCTGTTTTCGGTGTTCAGAAATACCTTCTCTTGAATCTTGAACAAAAGGCATAACATAGCAATTAAAATACGTTACATCCGTTGCCGCACCCGCTCCGTATAGTACTCGTCCAGCTGGTACAAAGTGTAACTTGGATAGTTCATGATAAAATTTCTCAAACCACTCTTGGCGTTTTTCTTCCGTTTTCTCCACGGCAGCTAGACCAGTCGCATTCCGTTTGGCAATTTGTTCATAATACACTTCGAGAGGTTTTTCAATGACATCTAAATTTCTTGAAACGATTCCAGTCTTGGCTTCAAGTGGGTGATCAATTGCACTTCTGAATTCTTCCTCAATCCACACATCGGCCATGTTTTGTTCCCAATCAATCTTCTTTATAAACCCTAGCCCTCGTGCCGGAAACTTAGGATCATCTTTTATCGTTAGTACGACAAAATCTCCCTCAGATAACGTCATTTTTTCTGTGTCCTTGAAAGAGTAACGATCGATCATGACTAACCGTGATACACCTTTGTGAGTCGTATTCATTTCTGACGTAACAGGATGAACCTGTGGAAATAAAGAAATATCCTTATTTAACCGTTCCACATTTATCGACATTTTACTATTTGAAGCAACTAACATATGTACAACCCCTTTTATCGTAGTAATGGCTACCATGGTTTCAATCTTGCTGTTGCAAATTCCGTAGCTATATATAGAAAATTATAATTTGTACTTTTCTCTAATTACACAATATATAGTATGTTCAACACATAAGAATATACTATATATAGAAAAAATGGTCAACCACCAAAATGTTTGTCAAATGAAAAATTTGCTAGTAAAACGAGAAAATCGAAGAAATGGGGAGAAAAAAATGCATTTCTCCTATTAATAGAAAATGTTTTGCAGTTGCACTATTTCTTCTTCTCTGAATCCCCCAATAGAATAGAAAAAAGCGACATATTGTCGCTTTTTGTAAAAAAATTATCTTTTAAAATTCCACTCTTTTGAAGCATATTTTTGTAATGCTAGCTCTTCAACATAATCCTTTTCCGTTTTCGATAATTCATACGGCTCTAATGTAATGGAAAGCCCATCTTCAAACCCCTTATGAAAAGCTGTTTTAGCTTCTTCAATTGAAACTCTCCGTGAGGAAATATCATTAATGGCAACAGCCTTATTTTTAAATGCCCGCTGCATTCTTTCCTTCACACGATCATTTGGATACTTGAAAAGACTAAATAACTTATCTTCATCGAGGTCCAACAGAATCGATCCATGTTGTAAAATAACCCCTTTTTGACGAGTTTGAGCACTTCCTGCTACTTTTCTTCCTTCAACAACTAGCTCATACCAGCTTGGTGCATCAAAACAGACAGAAGAACGGGGGTCTTTAAGGCTTTTACGTTCCTCATTCGTTCTTGGAATAGCAAAATAAGCTTCTAAACCCAATTGGTGGAATCCATTTAAAATCCCTTGAGAAATAACGCGATACGCCTCTGTCACCGTTTTGGGCATCTCAGGATGGTCTTCACTTACAATCACACTGTAGGTCAGCTCATGCTCATGGAGAACGCCACGACCTCCAGTAGGTCTCCGTACAAATCCTAACCCATGCTCTTTTACCATGTCTAAATTGATTTCACGATCAATCTTTTGGAAATATCCTATGGATAAGGTCGCCGGGTTCCACTCATAAAAACGAATCGTTGGCGGAATCTTCCCTTCGCTATGCCAATTAAGTAAGGCTTCATCTAAAGCCATATTATAATACGGTGAACATTCACCACTATCTATAAATCTCCATACTTCTTTTCCCATCATTTCACCCTCAATTTCATATCATAATCCGTCTATAGTCTATCAAATCAGTCTACTTTTTTAAAGAAGATGCACTTCCGTAAATTTTTCTTTTGATTATAATCCAAAAGATGAATATAATAGAATGTATCGTATTAGTTTGAAAGGGGCAAGAAAGTTGGCAACTTGGCAGATTTTATTAGTTATTATTTTTGCTATTATTGTTTACTCAGTGGTTATGTATCTCAGACAAAAGCGCATTCTAAATGCCTTATCCGAAGATGATTTCCGCGCTGGTTATCGCAAAGCACAGCTCATTGATGTTCGCGAACAGAACGAATTCGAAGGAGGCCATATTTTAGGTGCACGTAATATTCCACTTTCGCAATTAAAAACGCGAATAGCGGAAATCCGTCCGGATAAACCAGTATACTTATACTGTCAAAGTGGAATGAGATGCGGACGTGCAGCTGGAATGCTTTATCGAAAAGGATATAAAGATCTCAATCACCTTCAAGGTGGTTTTAAAAAATGGACTGGGAAAATTAAAAAGAAAAACTAGATCTATTTTTGATGTGTAAAGCCTCGAAAGACAAGTTATGTTCTTTCGAGGCTTGTTTTTTGTCGACAAAGGATGACTGCTTTAAACAGACAGGGTCTCATCATCTATTTTATATATAATAGATTCATTATCGATGTCTCTATATGGAGGTAATTACAATGAGTGTTCATGATTGTACCAATCATGTTTTACATGCTAGAAGTAAGCACTTTTATTGGGAGGGTAGCGGTCAACTTTCCCTCAAAACATTCACAAATGGAAAAGCTCATTATAAAACAAATAGTGGTTTTTATGCCGTTGAAGAAAATCGTTACTTACTACTTAATGAAGGGGACTATACCATCTCAATTGAAGAACAAAACGAGGTTGAATCCTTCTGTGTATTTTTTCGCAAAGGATTCGCGAAGGAGATTTCCCACACACTCATTACTCCTACAGATAAGCTATTAACAGACCCTTCTAACAGTACACTCACAGTTGATTTCTTTGAGAAAACATATCCTACCAATACAACAATCTCTGCTTATTTAAGCCAATTTTAGAAGAATGTAACCACTCATCAAAATGATTCCATTGGATATGAAGAAGAATTTCATGGATTAATGCAACTGCTTTTATTGGAACACTTCACATTAAATAAACAAATAGAAGCTTTGCCTGCACTGAAAGCTTCTACTAGGGAAGAATTATTTCGAAGAGTTAGCATCGCTCATGAGTATATTAGAGCTTTTTATCATCAATCTATCCAATTAACTGAACTTGCTAAGGTTGCAAGCTTATCACCTAATCATCTATTAAGAAATTACTCACTCGTCTATGGAAAAACCCCTCATCAACATATTACAGCCTTTAGAATGAACAAAGCCAAACGGCTATTATCTAAGCTTGACTTCACCATCACCGAAATAGCCTACGATCTAGGATTTCACCATCCAGCATCCTTTAGTCGACTATTTAAGCAGCATGTCGGAATTTCTCCCCTCCAATATCGAAAAAAAGTGATATTGGATAAGAAATTTTAATGTTTCTTTATTATGATGTAAAAAAGGAAAGGAGAGATATATAAATGAATACAAATATGATTCAAAAAGTCGGTCAGATTGGGATACCTGTAATAGACCTAGAGAGAGCCACCCATTTTTATCAAGAAAAGCTTGAATTACCACTTCTATTTAACACAAGTAGTATGGCATTTTTCGAGTGTAATGGGCTACGACTTCTTTTAAGCATAGCGGAGAAAGAAACGTTTAAGCAATCAAGCTCTGTCATTTACTTTCAAGTAGAAAATATAAAAAAATCCGCTGATGAATTACTTGGAAAAGGGGTGCTTTTTCTAGATGAACCACATCTTGTAGCCAAAATGGGACAAACAGAGACGTGGATGACGTTTTTCCAAGATACAGAGGGGAATACTCATGCTTTAATGAGTGAAATAACGACTTCGTAAGTTACTAGACTCCTGCTACATAAATGATTGCAACCTATACAAGAAGTCACCATCCCCTACTCTCGTACCTTAATTTCTTTCAAACTAGAAAAAGCACATGACAGTAAATGAAATGTGCTTTTTCTTCGTATCTGTTTTTATTTTTGATAACGTAAAATCGGTTTACGAGCTGCTGTCGCTTCATCTAAACGACTGATAACCGTCGTATGAGGGGCTTCTTGCACCGTTTCAGGATTTTCTTCTGTTTCTTTAGCAATTTGGATCATCGCATCAATAAATGCATCCAACGTTTCTTTTGATTCTGTTTCTGTCGGCTCAATCATCATTCCTTCTTCCACGTTTAATGGGAAGTAAATGGTTGGTGGATGATAACCGAAGTCTAATAATCGCTTCGCCATATCTAGCGTTCTAACACCTAGTTTCTTTTGACGACGACCACTTAGCACGAATTCATGTTTACAGTGACGATTATAAGGAAGGTCAAAATAAGGCTCTAGTCTTCTCATCATATAATTCGCATTCAATACCGCATTTTCCGTCACCGCTTTTAAGCCATCAGGCCCCATTGTACGAATATACGTATAAGCCCTGACGTTGATTCCAAAGTTTCCATAGAAAGGCTTAACGCGTCCGATAGAATCTGGACGATCATAATTGAAGAAATAGGTTTCTCCATCTTTCTCGAGCGTAGGCTTTGGTAAATAAGGAATCAGGTCTGATTTCACTCCAACAGGGCCTGATCCTGGACCTCCACCACCGTGAGGACCCGTAAACGTTTTATGAAGATTTAAATGAACAACATCAAAGCCCATATCCCCCGGTCTAGCTTTTGACATAACCGCATTTAAATTCGCGCCATCATAATACAACTTGCCTCCTGCATCATGGATAATGGTCGCCATCTCCAAAATGTTCTCTTCAAATAACCCTAAAGTATTCGGATTCGTAAGCATTAAGGCAGCTGTATCCTCACCTACTACTCGTTTTAGATCGTCTAAGTCAACAAGTCCATTTTCATCTGACTTTACCGTTACGGTTTCAAATCCTGCCACAGTGGCGGAAGCTGGATTCGTACCATGAGCAGAATCGGGTACAATGACTTTTGTTCGGTTTACATCTCCATTTGCTTCATGGTAAGCACGAATCATCATAAGCCCTGTCCATTCTCCGTGGGCACCTGCAGCAGGTTGGAGTGTGACCTCATCCATTCCCGTAATTTCTTTTAAATGCTCTTGTAGGTCATACATTAACTCCATCGCACCTTGAGTAGATGATTCCGGCTGCAATGGGTGAACATGGGCAAACCCTGGATATCTTGCAACATTTTCATTGATTTTCGGATTATATTTCATTGTACAAGAGCCCAATGGATAAAATCCCGAATCAACACCATGGTTACGGTTCGATAAGGCGGTATAATGTCTCATAATATCTAGCTCAGAAACTTCAGGAAGCTCAGGTTCTTCTTCTCGAATATATTCTTCCGGTAAAAGCTGAGAAAGGTCGGCTACTTCAACATCTAGCTCTGGAAGACTATATCCAATACGTCCTTCTTTTGTTAATTCAAATATGAGTGGCTGATTTTCTTTATGCATGATGTTCCCCCACTTCCTTAACAAATACGTCAATTTCCTCTTTTGTTCTTAGCTCTGTAATCGCAACGAGCATATGGTTGTCTAGCTCGACGAAATCCCTACCTAAATCATAGCCAGCAATGATCCCTTTTGTAAGAAGCTTTTCATTTAATTGTTTTACTGAAGAATTCAGCTTAACAACAAACTCATTAAAGGAAGGACCGGAAAACACAATCTCAAATCCTTGTTTTTCGAAAGCTTTCTTTGCATAATGAGCTTTTTGAATATTTTGGACCGCCATCTCTTGAACCCCTTTTTTACCTAGTGCTGTCATTGCAACAGAAGCGGCAAGGGCATTCAATGCTTGGTTTGAACAAATATTTGACGTTGCTTTATCACGGCGAATATGCTGCTCTCGTGCTTGTAACGTTAACACAAAGCCTCGACGGCCTTCTTCATCTGTTGTTTGACCAACTAAACGACCCGGAACTTTCCGCATAAGTTTTTTCGTTACAGCAAAATAACCACAATGAGGTCCACCAAACGCAGCAGGGATACCAAATGGTTGTGCGTCACCTACTACAATATCTGCTCCAAACTTACCAGGAGGTGTCAACACACCAAGTGCTAAAGGATTTGAAGAAACGACAAACAGCCCTTTATGTTGATGGATAATGGATTCTATTTCTTGTAGCGGTTCTACACGACCGAAGAAGTTTGGATACTGTATGACAGCCGCTGCAATATCGTCATTCATTAATTCCTCTAATTTCGCTAAATCTGTTACACCATCTTTATGAGGAATTGTAACAACCTCAATATATTGTCCTTTTGCATATGTTTCCAATACAGCTAATGATTCAGGATGAACCGTTTCAGAGACTAATACTTTCTTGCGTCTCGTTTGACCACAACTTAACATCGCGGCTTCCGCTAAAGCTGTCCCTCCATCGTACATGGAAGAATTGGCTACATCCATTCCTGTTAATTCACAAATCATGGTTTGATATTCAAAGATGGCTTGTAGCTCACCTTGAGAGATTTCAGGTTGATAAGGCGTATATGCCGTATAAAACTCTGAACGAGATAAAACATGATCGACGATAGTTGGGATGTAGTGGTCATAAACTCCGGCACCTAAAAAGGATATATACTGTTTCAAATCAGCATTTTTACCAGCTAATGTTGAAAGTTCCTTCATTAAAGAAGTCTCTGGCTTTGCCTCTTTAATGTTATACTCGCCTTGAAAACGTACTTTTTCTGGAATATCTGAGAACAATTCATCCACACTCTCAACACCAATTGCTGATAGCATTTCAGCTTGATCTTTGTCGGTCATTGGTAAATAACGATGCTTCATACTTTTTCCCCGCCTTCCTTATTTCTTCGGTCGCTTATAAAATGGTGTAGGAACTACAATTGCTTTTAACGGTTTATTTCGAACTTCAACCGTAACCTCTGTTCCTATTGCTGTAAACTCTTCTTGTACGAGCGCAAGTCCTACATTTTTTTTCAATGTTGGAGATTGTGTTCCGGTTGTCACTTCTCCAATAACTGTATCCCCGCTATATACTTTGTAGCCATGTCTAGGTATTCCTTTATCAACCATTTCTATTCCTACAATGCGGCGGGCTGGCCCATTTTCTTTTTGAGCTACTAAAATATCTTTTCCAATGAAATCCTCAGGTTTTTGAGTTTTTACAGCAAAACTAATCCCTGCTTCAATAGGAGAAATGTCCTTTGTAAGTTCTTGACCATAAAGGGCAAGGTTCGCTTCAAACCGTAACGTATCTCTCGCACCAAGGCCACACGGAAGAAGCCCTTCTTCTTCCCCTTCACGAAGAATCGCAACCCAAAGCTTTTCAACATCTTCTGCCTTACAATAGATTTCGAATCCGTCTTCACCTGTATAGCCTGTACGAGAAACTAACGCTGTAATCCCATCAATGTTCACAGCTGGTAAAAAGCCGAAAAATGATATCTCTTGTAAAACGGTATCGGACACAAGTTTTTGCAGGATGATTTCTGCACTTGGTCCTTGTATCGCCAGCTGAGCTGTTTGATCTGAAACATTCGTTAAGACGACCTCTCCACTCACATGGCTTTCTAACCAATCGAAGTCTTTCTCAATATTAGAAGCATTGACGACAAGTAAATAATCTTCTTCTTCACGCTTATAGATTAAAAGATCATCTACAGTTCCACCGTTTTCATAACACATTGCCGTGTATTGAGCACGCCCTACTTTCAACTTACTCACATCATTTGTCATCATCTTATTTAAGAAAGTAAGACTATCCTTCCCTTTTACTTCAAATTCTCCCATGTGAGAGACATCAAACAATCCCGCTTTTGTTCGGACGGCTTCATGTTCACGTTTAATACTTGAAAACTGAACAGGCAGCTCCCATCCACCAAAATCAATTGTTTTCCCACCATACGCTTTATATGCGTTAAAGAGTGGAGTTCGTTTTAATTGAGCCACAATGTTTCCCCCTTCATTTCATCCCTACATACTTTCTACAATTTGAAAAATTAAAGCTGCCCTTTTTACATCAGGTGAATTCCTACCACAGCACTGACGATAAAAGAACAAATCGTTCTATTTATCATAAATAAGTGAGGAAATTTTTATAGATAAGGTGCATAACCTACATGCTCTTACTTTCGTAGCCACCCTTTTCCCTTTAAAAAAGGACAGAGGAATTCCATCGTAACGATGAGATTCCTCTGTCCTTTCACCTGAAAGTTTACCATAATGGTTTTCCCCTTGGGTGGTTTCAAACGAAACACTCTCCAGAGATGCGTCCAACAAGAGTCTTTTTGCCTGAGAGATTCACGAAGTATTTCGCTTGCTCCTTCGGCGCTGAAATGAGTTCAGTCTCTCCCCTTGCTATCATTCGCCTATATTCGGTTACACTATTGGACATACTAGAATAATAATGCAAAAGTTAAAAAGTAGAATGTTCGGGTTTTGGTATTTTATAAACTTTTCAAATCTTTACATACATCCTACCATCATTAACTTCTATTCGGCAATATTTTTATGCTTTCAAAGGAGATGTTTTTATGAATATCACGATAAAATTTGATAAAAACTGGACTAATGATTTTTTGGAGCGAATTGAAAATGATGGCCCTTGGGGAAATTGGGAGCTGTTCAAATTGGCATTAGAAGTGGAGAATCATACGGTAATTCCGAACTTTGAAGGGCTACAAGCCCCAAAACATTTGCCTAATTTGACCCCATTACCCCATCAACTTGATACGGCTAGACAAGTCGTTGAACAAATGAATGGAAAGGCCATTCTTGCCGACGAAGTTGGATTAGGTAAAACAATTGAAGCAGGTCTCATATTAAAAGAGTATATGATCCGTGGTTTAGTTAAAAAAGTCTTGATTCTCGTTCCTGCTTCACTTGTTTCTCAATGGACAAGTGAGCTTAATAGTAAATTCTTCATACCAGCTGTTCCTCAACGGAAAAGCTACGTTTGGGACCAATGTGATATCGTTGTTTCTTCTATTGATACAGCAAAGCGAAATCCTCATCGAGATAAAATTTACGAACAAAACTATGACCTAGTGATAATCGATGAAGCTCATAAGCTGAAAAATCCAAAAACAAAAAACTATGAGTTTGTCCAAAATTTAAAAAAGAAATTTTGCTTACTATTAACCGCGACCCCCATACAAAACCGATTAGAAGAAATATTCTTCCTAGTTTCTTTATTAAAACCTGGACATTTAGGTAGCCAATCAGGCTTTATGGATAAATATCAAAAAGGAGAACGCACACTAGTTAATGACCAACACTTAAAAGACCTTATCAATACCGTAATGATTCGACATCGCCGGAAAGATACTGGTATTGAATGGACGAAGCGACATGTTCAAACAGAAATCATTGAGTTTTCTAAAGAGGAACAGGAATTATACGACAGTATCTCCTCCATAACCCAACAATATGATGAGTACATGACTAGTTCTTTTTCCATACTCACTCTTCAAAGGGAAGCATGCTCTAGTCGGGAAGCGGTATTTTTCACCTTAAAAAACATGTTAGAAAAAGAGGAGATCACGTCAAACCTAAAAAATAGAATTCAATACATGATGCAGAAAGTAGAACAAGTTCAACAAAATTCAAAGGCAAAGAAAGCGATAGAAATTATTCAACAAGTGAACGATAAAGTCATTATTTTCACTGAGTATCGTGCGACCCAACTATATCTACAATGGTTTTTAAAGCAGCACGGGATTTCCTCCGTTCCTTTTAGAGGCGGTTTTAAACGTGGAAAAAAAGACTGGATGAGAGAGCTATTTAAAAATCACGCCCAAGTTCTTATTGCCACGGAAGCAGGTGGAGAAGGTATAAATCTGCAATTTTGTTCCCATATGATCAATTTTGATTTACCTTGGAACCCTATGAGACTCGAGCAACGAATTGGCCGTGTACATCGATTAGGTCAGACGGAGGATGTAAAGATTTATAATTTTGCAACAAAGAATACAGTAGAAGAACATATTTTAAAACTACTATACGAAAAAATCCACCTATTTGAGCGTGTCGTCGGTGAATTGGATGATATTTTGACGAAAATTGAATTCGGTGATATGGAAGAATATATGAATGATATTTTTACATCATCAAAATCAGAAGGAGAAATGAAAATTAAAATGGAAAATTTAACATCGATGATTCAGTTTGCACAAAATATGAAGGAGGGTCAAAAAGATGCAACAACAGGAAATACATCAATTTCTTCATAAATATTTCACCGAAAATGGCTGTGAAATTATAGAAAATGCCGCTGACTATTTGAATGTACAATTAACCATCGACCTTGATAAACAGCTAATGAACCGCCCTTTTTATTGGCATTACCTTGAGAAAACGGGCGGGACGCCAAACCCAATGCAATTAACCCTTATCACCAATCCAGAACATGTCTCGAATAAAGTTAAAGGTGAAGTACTACATTTCGGATCACCTCGACTTCACCAAATTTTCCAATCAACAAAAGCTATTTCTGCCTATATTCGCCTTTATGAACAAACGCCAATGATAGCTGGAAAACAATCTCCCCTATATCCTTGGCTATGTTTAAATGTAAAAATATCTTATCAATGTGATTTAAAGAAAGATACGCTACGTTCATTTGGACTGAATTTAATCAACGGTCAGCTTGATACAACATTTCATGATAAGCTCCTAAACAAAAAGTGGACGCCAAAAATTCCCGATTATTGTTTTACTTTAACTCCCATCATTAAACCCGTTAGCGGAATGTCTAGAATTGAGAATTATATTACACAAGAAATTCAACGTGAGAATCACCAATGGGCAGAAGATGCAAGAAAAAGATGGGACGCAGATTTAGCTTTACTTCACTCTTTTTATCAAGACATGGAGACAAAGCCAGAATCATTTATTGTTGAACAACGCGCGCTTCAAGATCAATACGAACCTTCCATTGAGGTAGAAATCATTAATGGTGGGCTCTTTTACCTTCAGTAATCTCTTTATTCATTCTGTCGGTCAACTAATCTTGCCTTGCATAAAAAAAGCAAGTAGAACGCTAATTATTCTACTTGCCCATCTATTTACGTTTAACTATCGCCATAATCACATATGGGATCACGCCAAACCAACGAAATAAAAACGTAGATTTTTGTTGTTTCCTTTTTCGACGAATGGATTTTCTCTCTTCCCTCGGTTTATCAAAATGTTGCACTAAATTTTCTGTTACAAATTTAACGTAATCATTTATTGACATGCTAGCACCTCTTTTCAGGCACTATTATAACCAGCTTACCTCTCTTTTAGACGTAAAAGAATGGAATCGACCGTCTTTTCAACGGGGTAATTACTTGTATTTATACAAATATGGGCTGCCTTTACATACTGTTGCTTTCTTGATTCGTAGAGTCTTTTTAGCGACTCTTTACTAGAAGAGGAAGCAAGGGGACGATTCGGATCTCTTCTAATTCGCTTCCACAATAAGTTAAAATCAGTCTCTAATAAAACGACAATCCCGCTTTCCCTCATATACTCTATATTGTCTTCGTTTAATACGATGCCTCCACCTGTTGTAATGACAGTATTAGGTTTCGAAAGACGCTGTAAAACAATCCCTTCCATTGTCCGAAAAGTCTCTTCGCCATCTTCCGCAAATATTTCCGGAATACTTTTTTGAGCTTGCTCAACGATAGCATGATCCGTATCTACAACAGGAATATCTAATTTTCTTCCTAATGCACTACCAATTGTCGTTTTTCCTACACCCATAAAGCCAATCAAATAGATTGTTTTCAAACTAATTCCCTACTTCCATTCAAATATCTTTCCATCCTTATTATACATGAATGACCTAGAGAAGGACTGTTCATTTCGCCATAACAATAAAGACATCCTCTCCTTCCCCTCTATCATATCCTTTCGATACGTAACATTCCCCTTCTCCCATTCTACAAACCCCTTTGTATCCGTATTTTGCATGGCTATTTCAGCGGTCAGCATAAGCATCACTTCATTTTCATAATCTTCTTTCATCATTGTCATTATTCGATGATGAGTACTTGAATAAGAAGCATAGGCTACTATCGTTGCACAGCAAATAAGAAAGAAGAAATACGTAAAAGGTAATATATACCCTTCCTCCTTATTCATCTATGTTCTCTATATAAGAATATACTTTAGCTATTCTCGTTTCTCCCGTTTTAAACGTCATGTTTAGCTCTACACCCCCATCTATTTTTACAAAAGTCGACTCTCTTACACCTTGTAAAATTACTTCATGCCCTTGTAAGTTGACTCTTCTTCTAATTAAATTGCTATATCGTTCGTAACGAATACTCTCTCCATCTCCTTGAAACGTGATGTAATGGTCATACACATCGATATGGTTCGCTGCTTTCATCTCTTGTTGTAATTGTTTTAAAAAAAGATGCCATTCATGTGGATAACCATATTGCCTCGTCTCCATCTGATACAATTGACTTAACAATAAACCAAAATAAGAGGTAATCATGAGGAAAATTGAAAATGAGATGAGATTCTCAAGAAACGTAAAACCCTTTTCATCTTTTACGTACACAAAGGACCACACCCTCTTGTTTAACGCATACACCCGTGTCGATTTCCCATATAAGTTGAAATCTACCTTCTCCCTTTTTTATCTCCTCGTTTTGCTTTTGAGCGGAAGTAAAAAATACATTCTCTACTTCTTCAAACATGACTCTTGCACTTTCAAGCTCACGTTCTTGTTGACGTTGTTTTTCATATTGAATATAGATTACTGGAAAAATCGATGCGACAAGAAAGAACAAGCTGAACAACGCAATTAAGCTTTCAGGTAAAGCGTATCCCCTATTGTTTTTCAACATAGAATCTTCCTTTGCCAATAAAAAAGGTGCATTTTATTGTTTGATTTTCTATTTGAAACTTTATCGTGCCGAAGCGGTTCGTGTTTCCATTTGGATAAAAGGTAAAGCTGTTAAAGCTATTTGATTGAACCGAACTATTTTCAGGTAACTGTCGAACAAATAAGAGCTTTCCTCCTTGTGTTTTCACATGATATTTGTGGGAATAAAATTGAACGTAAACCGCTGTCTCATAATGAATGGCATACGTCTGAGCTTCATACAAATCTATTGTTAACTGGTGAATAAATTGTCTTTGTTTTGACTGAGATTGGAAGGCTTGGAAGGAAAAGGTGGCGAGGGAAAAAATGATGGAAACCATAAAGAGCACAAAAAGTGTTTCTAGTAAGGTGAAGCCAGCCTGTGAATTATGGTGCTGCTTGTTCTTCAACTTTTCCATTACTAATCACATACGTCTTTCCATTCGAACAAACATTTTGATTCGTTTTTAAATACCCTTCATTGACAAGATCGTCGATTGATCCTGGTGTTGCATTAAAATCTAATTTATACGCTTCGACTTGTCCCTCAATCATCGTAACAAGCGCTTCACACCCTTTATCATTAATGCTGTCACTTCGATTGGTTAAGTTAGGAATGGCTAATAGTAATACGACTGAGATGACAAGTAAAACGATCATCATCTCTATCATCGTAAAACCCTTTTCATTGTTCCATTGTTTCATTATCCATCCTCCTATATCGTTTTCATCATTTCATACATCGGAAGCATAAGTGACAAATACATCATCACGACAAAAGCACCAATAAACCCAAAAACAATTGGCTGAATCCATTGTAAAATTTTCTCCGTCCTCTCCTCCATCTGTTCAAGGCAAAATGAGCTAAAGTAACGTAGCTCTTGCTCTAAAAGACTATTCTGTTCACCATGTCGAATGACAATGGGTAATTCAGGAAGATAAAATGGTAAATATTCAAGCGTACTCGGAAAGGACAAGCCATTGTCAAGATGTGCCTTAATCGAACTCCCCTGCTTCTGAAAAAATGGGCGAAAGGATTGTTCCTCAAAAACCGACATCGCTTTATTAATCGATAACCCACTTTTAAGGAGAAAACTTAATTCTCTTGAAAAGAAATGAGTAAGGTAGCTTCTCACATAAAACGAAACGACGGGAATCCTCAATAGCACGCTCACTTGCTTTTCAGGAGGAAGCCATCTTCGACATGTAAAGGCTACATACCCAGCGATTAAAAGAACCAAAGCGCTGACTAACAATACCATTGGAAATTGCTTTATTCCTTGTAAAAATAACGCTGAAAAGCCTTTTGGCTCATAACCCATTGTGTAGTAAAGTCTTTCAAATTGAGGAAGTAATACTACTTGAAGAAGCAGGAGAAGACCATTAAAAAACAAAAATAAAATGAGAGGATACTGGAGGGCTTTGAAAAGTTTTTTCTGTTCTTGTTTTCGCTGTTGCAGGAAATAACCAGCATCTACGAGTGCTTGCGACACGTTACCGTGAGCCTGCGCAAAGTAAATTTGAGCACAAATTTGATTTGAAAAACCTAATTTTTGTAACACTTCGTGAAGTGCAGCTCCACTTTTTAGATCTAATAAAATTCTCTTTGCGTCACTAGTCTCTTTCTTTTCTAAATACAAAAATAAAAATTCAATTCCTTCTGATAATGAAAAACCTTGTTGAAGCATTTCACCAAGTCTAATCAGAAAATCATCTTGATGTCGAAGGGATCGCTTCTTTTTGAAAAGCCCAGCGTTTATATTCTTTTTCAGAAATATAACCAAGTGCAACCCCCTTCCTTAACATATCTTGCAGTAACGGATAGGGCATGCTTACCTCTTGCCCCTTCGCTTCACGTATACACGTTTGAAGGGCTTTTCCTGACAATATTTCATACACACTCACCCGCTTATTATGATGCTGGTTCGTACAAGAAGATTTTTCTTGATGAACACAAAGAGGACATTGCAATTTCACTAACCTTTGAGCAGTCACCGCAATTAATGTTTGCTGAACTTCTTCCCATTTAACCCCAAATTCCATTAACCGGTAAATCGCTCCTTTAGCGTCTCTCGTATGCAAGGTCGTCAAGACTAAATGACCTGTTAGAGCTGCACGAATCGCAATTCCTGCTGTTTCTTGATCACGAATTTCTCCGACCATAATAATATCTGGATCATGACGTAGAATTGCGCGTAATCCATTTGCATAAGTAATACCAGCCTTTTCATTCACTTGAACTTGCAGTAATTCTTCATTTTGCTTTTCTACCGGATCTTCAAGGGTAATGACATGACGGTTTAACTTCTTGGAGCAATGCTCAATCAAGGAATAAAGTGTGGTCGTTTTTCCACTTCCAGTCGGCCCTGTAAAAATCATCAGTCCGTGAGAATGCATTAGAAGGGCATGTAGCTTTTTAGCTGAAGAAGGAAACAGAGACATTTGTCCAATTGGGAGGGCAGCTTCTTGAGGTAATACACGAATAACGAGGCTTTCTTTTTGATGAGCAGTAGGAAGTGTTGATAATCGAATGGCAAGAGGGCGTTTTTGAAACCGAAAATGAAGGGCACCAGTTTGCGGTTTACGCTTCTCTCCAATGTCCATAGAAGCTCTAAATTTAAAGTGTGAGATTAATCGCTCCGCTTCTTCAAAGGAGAGAATCTGACCTTTATACAAATGGCCTAAAATACGGAATTGGATGGAGTAATCTAGCTTTCGGGGAAGAAGATGAATATCTGAGGCATTTAATACAATGGCTTTTTCTAGAACTTCATTTGCAAGCTGTTCAATAATCATTACATTACTATTCCCACCTTTCTTATTTGGCTATTAGAAAAATTCAACGCACAAGGAGATATTCCTTCTTTTTTGAAACTCTTTTTGAAATTTTTTTCTTAATGAGAATTACTTGATCCTCCAATTGGAGGAATAATAATTGTCTATCGTCCATCATTGACAAGATAAACGGTAAGGATAAAACCATTAGTAATTTTCTATTTTTATTTATTATCATGAAAAGAATGGCGGTTTACGAATTTTGAAACACTTGCCCTCCCCATTCAGAGGAAAGAAAACAGAGAATTATTTAAAAAGAGGCTGGGACAAAACCCACCTCTGAGATGAAAAAGCCGGTGAAATTTTATGATGAGTAAAATTTCACCGGCTTTGTTTATTTTTTGAATTAAAATAAGGACCACTTCTGATAAAATAGAGTTCTCACACAAAATCTCATCGAAAGAAGGGTCCTTATGTTTAAAAATTATATCATGA
>NZ_JBBAXC010000010.1 GCF_037120725.1 Bacillus spongiae | reverse complement strand
GAAAGCTTAGAAAAATTAAAACGAGAACTGTGTGATTACGTGCATTGGTTTAACCATATTCGTATTCATAGCACACTAGGGTATACAAGTCCTGTTGAGTACAAAAATAGACACCTTAAGAAATTTGTCTAGTTTGGTGTTGACAGTCCAATTTTCGATTAAATGATTTGTATTGAATGACAAAGGTTGGATGGAAAGGAGAATCCATATTGAAGGCGCTCGATAAATTAATTACGTGGGTTGAGGAAATAAAGGATAAAAATAAGAGTAGCACTTCGTCTTTATATATTATAAAAGATAACGAAGTGATACTAGAATACTATAATGGCTATCATTCTAATTCTGCTGACGAAACTCCAACGACAGCATCCTCCCAATTTAATGTAGCATCAGCAAGAAAAAGCTACCTTGGTTTAGCAGTGGCTTATGCTCTATATGAAGGGAAGATTAAAAGCTTAGATGACTACGCAATAGATTACTTCGAAGAAATGGATGAAAAGTTGCTGGGAAAAACAACGATACGGCATTTAGTGACTCATTCACACGGCCTACATGAAAAATAGAATCATACAATTTTTCGAGAGTTTGAGCCAGGCGAAGGTTGGGCATATAGAGGAATCAATGTATTAATGATGGCGAGGCTAGTCAATCGTCTTTATGACAAGAGTTATCCAGATTTCTTAAAAGAAAGAGTATTTTCACCGCTAGGCTTTAAGGAAACCGCGTGGCAAACGAAAGAAAATGAATGGTTAGTTAAACAAATTATTGATCCAGATGTTGATGGTTCATATAAGTTGGGACGTTTTGCTGATGGGACGGAATCAAATTTACATACGTCTGCTCGAGAGTTTGCCGAGTGGGGAAATCTCCATTTAAACAAAGGATTTATCGGTGGAAAACAAATTGTTCCTAAAGAAGTGATTGAGTTAGCGACACAAATTCAAAGCCCTCATTTTAACGATAATAGGCTTCCGCAAAATGGGTTGTTTTGGTACGTACAAGGAACGCCTGCATCCTTCAGTGAACTTGGCGATAGAGTTCCAGAAGGATCCTATCAAATCTTAGGTGTAACAGGCCCAACGCTTCTAATCATTCCTAAATACAATGTGGTCGTGGCTAAAATGTATAACAAACGATATAACTACGGTGGAGATAATTATCTTTACTACTTAAGAGAATTTAGCAATATTGTTGCTGATATTTTTCATAAGTAAAAGTGAAGATTGTACATACAGGTAGGTGACATTTTTTCACCTATCTTTTTTCTTTCATTAAGCCGAAGAATTATGCAATCAAAAAGAAGTAGGCGAGAAGGCGATTTCATATAGTTAAATGAACGTTCATGCCAATTGTTCGGGGCCCAAGCCACTTTTTCCTTATATCACGGACTTAATGATGTCTAGTAGACAGTAATATATAAAGATATATTTTATTGCCTTAGCCTTTAGTTTGAAGAGCTAAGGTTCTTTTATTTATTTATAGTATTTTTTAAACTAGAGGTCTTTCTTGTTTAACGACTTTAAATTTTAGTAAATTTCGTGATTTGGAAAGTCTAGTGTGGTTTTAAACACTGAAATTCATAAGTAGTGTCTCATTTTTATGATAAATCATTTGGTATACAACTACCTTGTTTTTTGTGAGAATCAATATAAAATGATGACCCAAAATGTAAGGTCGTATTCAGCCTATATCATGAATGGTTGATGGATATAAATATAATTGTTGGATAAGTAAAAATTTTATCCTTTAATTAAAACCTTTTCGGACCCCATATCGTTTAACTATCTGAGCCAATTATATTTGAAGGATAAAAAAGTCATTTAAACAAGCTCCCTTGTAATTCAAATCAGCGTATGTTTTGTCTATCTGAAAGATAGGGGCTGTTAGTAAAAATGATATTCTCTTCTATTGCCATGAGTATGAACTTCATTGGAAATGGTGAGATTTTGGAGGTAGACGTATAATGAAGCAATTAGTGAAATTTGAGCTATATAAAATATTCAGACAAAAGAGAATTTATATTACAATGTTCCTTCTGTTTCTAATATTTTGTTTAGTTAGCTTCTCTCAACCATTTTTAGGGTATGGAGGTGATCCATTAGATTATAAGGATGATTTACAGGTCATCTCCCATAAATGGGAAGGTGAATTAAATAAGGATAAATTTGATGAAGCAGAACGTTTACTAAAAATTTATGAGGAAAAATATAGTAATGAAGCTCAGTCAGAGGAAGAAAGGGCTGAACAATACCTTTTTTATTCAATTGGTCAGTATGATTTCATAGTTAATCGAATTATTCCTGAAAGAATTAATGAATTAAACAGTGAATTATTAAAATTTAATGAGGATGAATTTCCTTATAAGCAAGCATTGCTTGAAAAAAATATGCTAGAACATTTAAAAATTAATACGTTCCAATATAGTATAGGTCCTGAAAGAACCATTACTCTAGTAAAGGAGTTATTCCCTTTTTTTACTGTGTTTATGTTGATCATTGGACTAGTTTCGATATTTGGAAATGAAAAGAAAACGGAAATGGATCAAATATTGTATAGTACAAAATATGGTCGAAGCAAAGGGGTAACAGCAAAAATTATTGCTTCCTTTAGTTATGTATTGTTTGTTGTATTGTCTTGGGTAGCCATAATCCTAGTCATTCACACCTATATTTATGGAAATCATGGATGGAATGCTCCTATTCAAGCCTATGCAAAATTTTCACCCTATGACCTTACTCTATTAGAGTACTTCATGATACAAATTGGAGTTCTTTTCCTCGTAGCTGTTGCTTTTATGATGGTCATTTTAGCTGTATCAGCCATTTTTAAAAAATCATTGTTTTGTTTTTTCATTATTAGTGCTGTTTTCATCTTACCAATAGTAGAGGTAAGTTCCCCATTTTGGCATTATGTGAAAATGTATAGCTTTATGAATTTAATGACTGCTCAAGAGTTTACTAAATCTTTTCATGTAATGAATATAGGTGGATTTCCAGTCCTAGATCCCTTTGTACACTATTCTTTCGTTGGGATGATTAGTACTATTTTCTTGGTAGTGGTTTATAAAGCAATTAAGCGAACACAAGTGATGTAAATTGAAAAAATTGAGCTTGGTTGTGAATTGAATAGGAATAGAGTGGATACTTTAACGTTCATTCTTAAAAAGTCTTTATTAATCTCAAGCCAATACGCATATAAAAAAATGCTACAAAATATGTAGCATCAATTCTTGACATATCATTACTATTATTAGCAGAAACTAATATTGGATTATCCTCCAACTATATCGAAATGCTAGTTATTTCTTAATCTTCCGCACCTTTAAATGGATAAATACAACAAGAGATGCTAAAGCGCTTAACAGAAGAGGTGCTGGAGAAATAGCGATTTCACCCTTGAATAAGTGAGTAATGGCTTCAATTCCTTTTATTAAACAATAGATTTAAAACAAAGTGATTTAAATGGACAAAGGGTACTTCCTGTATACGATAGGAATACGTAACCACCAATCTAATAGTTCCCATAATCTTTTTTCCATAAAAATCTTGCGTGGGAATAATTAAACTTAGTATGCCATACAATCGTGCAGCGGTAGAATACCGCTTGTTATGGCGCGGGCTTCACAATTTTAAGCTTCGTATGCTTCCGAAGGTCGATATATTCCGTTCCTACTTTAATTAGTGGTTGATCAGGTTCATTTTGATGGATAAACATAACTTCCGCCACTTCACCAGAATTAAGCTCAACTTTTTGTCTTAAGTGTTGCCTCATTACATAGTGTGTGAATGGAATCACGACAGCTGGGTTTAGTTTCGTTGAGCGTACTTCATTCATTAAATTGGAAACCGCTGTTAAGTATGGTTGTTGTGAAGAATAAGGTCTGTCGGAACAGATAGCATTGAACACATCCGCTACAGATATAATTTGAATCATAATATGTATTTTACTTTCCTTAATCGCCATCGGATATCCTGACCCATCTACTCGCTCATGGTGAAGTAAGGCAGCTTGAGCGATAAGTGGAGAAATATACGCAACTTCTTTTAACATATCATAGCCGGTCGATGTGTGGCTGCGAACGACTTTGACTTCGGCTGTAGTTAGTGGCTCTGATTTAGTTACCAAGTGATTTGGTATTTTTAACATTCCAATATCGTGTAATAATCCCATATGACCTAAAAGAATACATTCTTGTCGTGAGAATGAAAGAATTTTTCCTATCATGGCCGATAATATGCCTACATGAATACTATGTTGAGTTAAATAGTCGTTTGAATTTGTTTGCTTTTTAAAAAGAGATGTAATAGCAATATCATCTAGTGTTTTTTCTAAGAGGGAAGAGAAGTTTCTTAATATTGCTGTGACATTTGATAAACTAAGACCATCTTGTATACGTTTGAATTCAGAAGCCAAATATTGCGAGAATTGATCATATTCAAGCTCATTTTTTGATACAAGAGGTTTTTTTGTTTTCTCCTGCATTGGTATCATTTGTCCAAATTTATGATTTTGTAATAATAAGATATGAGATTCTTTTATGATTGTTCCTTTTTTTAATAATAAGGTCCCTTGAATAGAATAAATATCTTCTCCAAGAACTTTTCCAATTAGGTCAAAAGAAATCTGTGATTTTTCCATAGTAGTTACTCCTCTCTATTCTATTATTATAATATTGGAAAAATATAAGCACAATATAAGAGAGTGATTTTTCAGAATACAGGACTAAAGTCATGTGTTTCCGAAAAAAGTATAGAATAATGGTTAATCTAGAAAAAAGTTAGGCAAAACGGGCAAATTACTAAGGTCTAGAATGAAAAATGAATAATAGAATGTCATGTATGTAATATAGAAATACTATTTAAGAAAAAGGAAAAAAGGAGCAAAAAGATGATTCACTTAATTACGCATAATGATTTAGATGGAATGGGATGTGGTATTTTAGGAAAACTTGCGTTTAATCAAGAGATTAAGGTGTATTATTCTTCAATTGGGTCCATGCACTATACTTTACAATTACTTTTAGAAGAGAATATAAAGGATCCTATTTATATTACAGACTTATCCGTTAATGAGGAAGAAGAAAAGCTAATATCCAAAAAAGTAGAAAAGGGTAGGACTATCAAGCTGATAGATCACCACCAATCGGCTCTCCATTTAAATCAACATGATTGGGCAACGGTATGCGTCAAACAAGATGATAACCAATTGACTAGTGCAACGTCATTATTTTACAAATACTTAGTTCAAAAGAATCATCTCACTCTTGGTGTTCCAGTAATAGATCAGTTTGTAGAACTAGTTCGGCAGTATGATACTTGGGAATGGGAAGTGAATAATAATACTTGCGCTAAGCAGTTGAATGACTTATTAGGCATAATGTCATTAAACCAGTTTGAAAAGAGAATATTAAATAAGCTAAAGGGAGAGGACTCCTTCCATTTTGATGCCTTTGAAACCAATTTATTAGAATTAGAAGAAGAAAAGATCGAACGTTACGTGAAGAGGAAGAAAAGACAAGTGTACCAAGTTCAATTTGACGGTCATTACGTCGGTGTGGTTCATGCTGAAGCCTATATTTCCGAATTAGGAAATGTGCTTGGACGTGAATTCCCCCATTTGGAATATATAATCCTTCTATCGCTTGGCAGTAAACGAATGAGCTTTCGAACGATATCCGATAATGTGGATGTTTCGGAAGTTGCAAAAAAGTTTAAAGGAGGAGGACATCAAAAAGCGGCAGGTGGAAATATTACAAAGAAAGCCTTCGAGTCTTTTGTTTTAAAGGCGTTTGAACAAAGTCCTATCTATAAGGATGCTGAAAAGAATGAAGAAAATTATAAAGAAAATAAAAAAGGGACGCTTTTCACAAATGGAGATGATTTGTTTATTGTACTAGTAGCCACCGATGAGGAGTGGAATGTGATTGTGAATGGAACAAAAGAAGCTGTTTCATATAAGACATATAAGGAAGCGGAAATCTTTATGAAAAGAAAATACAACGTTGGATTAGCGAATGATGAAATTTTTGCGGAATACATACAAACGAAAACCTAGTATATACGGAGAGTAGAAAACACCATTTTCAACGTGTAACCTCGTTAAAAAGGGAGGATGTGTGGGATTTTTAAGGCACTACGATCAGCGAAATGTATGGTCCTCAAATCTGCTACGATACGTTGACCGCGGCTTTAAAACAGAACAACTATTGCATGAATTTTAAAGAGAAGCGTACTTGATTATTAAAAAAGATAATTGAAGAAGAAAATGCATTCGTTCATCAGCACATAAAATATATTAAAACCTCCTAAGTCCTTGACATTGTCAAGTGTTTTGGAGGTTTTTTGTTGTCGTTAATTGGTACACAACTACTTTGTTGTTGGTGTAAGAGAGAATGCTAATAGAGTTAAATAATGTTATTGACTGAAAAAGGGACAATGCTCCCTCGTATAGGAAGAAAGAAAGGGTAAGATATCTGATGAAACGGCTATTTTATAGACACGATCATTATGATACTAGAAAGGAAGTGTGTTCACAAAAAATTACTTTGCCAAAAGAAGCTTTATCTATTAAACTAAGAGTATAAATTTTTACGTTGTCAGACATCTTACCTATCAAGGTAGGACCTTCAGTAAGTAAGAGTGGCAACGTTTACAGATAAGGGGATATTTTAATGAAACGAAGATTTTTATTTTTCTCAGTCGGGCTATTCATCTTAACGATGGGCGTAGCTCTTATTATTAAAGCAGGATTAGGTGCGTCTGCTTGGGATGCTCTTGCAGTGGGTGAGTCAAATATGTTTAATATCACAGTAGGAACGGCTGTCATTATTAATGGTATTGTTTTGATTGCACTGAATGCTATCATCATGAAAAAAAAGCCAGATGTACTAGCTGCGGCAACGATATTTGTGATTGGTTTTTTAATTGATTTTTGGTTAGAAATCATCTTATCAACCTTTGCACCTGAAGCCCTCGTGAGTCAATTAATCGCTCTAGCACTTGGGATTTTGACAGTGGGATTAGGAGTGGCAATCTATTTACAAGCTAAATTTCCAGCAAGTCCAATGGATACATTGATGGTGGCCATTCATACTCGCTTTGGTTTGAATTTAAGAAATTCACGTTTAATTAGTGAAGGATTTGCCCTTTCATTAGCTTTCTTATTCCAAGGCGATATTGGAGTGGGGACGATTCTTGTCACTGTTCTATTAGGCTTTGTTGTTCAGTTCTTCTTCCCAATCTTTGAACGTTTATTTGAAAAAGAATCGATGGGAAAAGCGGCGGTACCGGCTGAATAAATAGACGAATAGTAACGTAATTGCTGAGCAATCGGAGGTTTTTTCTCCGATTGCTTTTTCTTCCGAATTTTGACGGAAACTGAGAGTGGATGGACAGGGTTGGTTTTGATCGAAAATGTAAATGGAGATAAAAATGGTCACCAAATGATTGAAATTATTTCTCTTCGGCTTCAATATCTGTTATGATAAGAATGATTTTTACCAAGGAGATGAAGATGATGTCTAAAAAAGGATACATAGTAATGGAAAACGGAAACAAAATTGAGTTTGATCTTTTCCCACAAGAAGCACCAGGAACAGTTGAAAACTTTGAGAAGCTAGCAAAAGAAGGTTTCTATGATGGGTTAACGTTTCACCGAGTTATTCCTGGCTTTGTAAGTCAAGGTGGAGATCCGAATGGAAATGGTACTGGAGGCCCTGGCTACACAATTAAATGTGAAACAGAAGGGAACCCACATAAACATGCAGCAGGCGCTTTTTCAATGGCTCATGCAGGAAAAGATACTGGTGGAAGTCAGTTCTTCATCGTTCATGAACCACAACCACATTTAAATGGTGTTCATACTGTATTTGGTCAAGTTACATCTGGATTGGATACAGTCCTAGCTATGAATAATGGCGATGTAATGAAAGAAGTTAAAGTATTTGACGCTGAATAAGCTTTAATACATTTATAAAAAAGCAGAGGGCTTTGTCCCTCTGCTTTTTTCGTTCTTTTAAGAGAGAAAGCTATATTCAAATTCCGACTATTACACATTCGTTTCTTGCGTTAATCTTTCTCATGAACGGAATCGTTGACTTCAAGTAAGAAGTGTTGTATATTAATTGACGGGTCAATCATTGACCTATCAATTAATTTTTACTAGTGATGAAAAGGAGGCTGACTATTGTCTGAATCATGTTCTAAAGCGACGGAAATTGTGTATCAGTTATACGGAATTCACAAGCAAATAATGCCGAAATTTGAACGATGTACAGGGATAGGCCAATCGCGGCTTGATCTATTGCACAAGCTCTATGAAGATGGTGAGATTAGTCAAACTGCTCTTCAGAAAGAGGTAAATATTGACCGTGCTGCTGTTACGAGACATTTAAAGCAACTTGAAGAGAAGGGAATTGTCTCTCGTCGGAAAAATCCCAACGATAATCGAATTACGTTTGTCCGTCTTACGGACGAAGGATATCAAAAAATTGTTGCTTATCGAGAAGAAAAAGAGCGGTTCATAGCAAGTGTACTAAAAGGGTTTAATGAGGAAGAACGTGCTGTACTTTCAGACATGCTCACTCGTATTGAACATAATGTAGAAAAAATATAATGAATAACAAAAAAGGAGAATTCATCATGAATACAACTAAATTAAACGACTTTAATGAAATTATTACAGGACGCCGTTCCATTCGCCTATATGATCCAAGTGTGAAGATTAGTAAAGAAGAAATGACAGAAATATTATCAGAGGCAACACTAGCGCCATCTTCATTAAACTTACAGCCTTGGCGTTTTGTAGTCATCGATAGTGAGGAAGGAAAAGCAAAGCTAGCACCACTAGCAAAATTCAATCAGAATCAAGTAAAAACCTCTTCTGCTGTCATTGCGGTATTTGCTGACATGAATAGTGTTGATTATGCTGAGGAAATCTATAATAGAGCTGTTGAATTAGGTCTTATGCCTGCTGAAGTAAGAGACCGTCAGTTAGTTGGCATTAAAGGCTTATATGAAAACGTTACGGATGAAATGAAGAAAGATGTCAATTTAATTGATGCCGGTTTAGTATCAATGCAACTGATGTTAGTAGCACGTGCCCACGGATATGACACGAATCCAATCGGCGGTTATGAAAAAGTGCAAACAGCTGAAGCATTTGGAATGGACCCGAAACGCTATACACCTGTTATGCTGATTTCAATTGGAAAAGCTGCTGAAGAAGGGCATCAATCCACGCGCCTGCCAATTGAAAGAATTGCAGAGTGGAAGTAATTTAGGTCAAAATTGTTAGTGATCCTGTTAGGAAATCATTGTCGAAAGGAAGATTGAAATGATTATTATTCACGCTACGATTCAAGTAAACCCAACGAAAGAACATACATTTATGGAAGAGGTCCAATCTCTTATTTCTGCTTCGCGAGCAGAAAGCGGGAATATCTCATATGATCTCATGAAGGATACTGAAAAAGACGGTGTTTATACGATGGTTGAAGTGTGGAAGGATTTTGAAGCAGTTCAATCCCATAATGTCAGTGAGCATTTTACCTACTTCACGGGGAAAGCAAGTGAATATTTAACAGCCCCTCTAGATGCGAAGGTTTTTGAAGCAAAAGCAGTGGAGAAATTGTAGTAGTGAAAGGTATCGGTTAGAACATAACAGGTTCGGTTTTGAAGTACAAATTGATGATTCGCAAACACATCAGCTATGAAATTCACAGTATAATGAACAAGAAACTAACACTATAATGAGCAATATAAAGAGGCTGGGACAAAACTAAATGTACCATTCTCAAAACCGAATATCTCTTATAAAACTAAGAGTTAAAACGAAAAAACCGAACTATAACGAAACTCTATATTCGAGTTTTCATTATAGTTCGGTTTTTCCTATGGGTGGGATACTTATGTCCCAGCCTCTTTTGCTATGTTTTTATTTCAAAATTACTAAAACGCTATTATTTCTATTTGTTTGGTCGCACCCTGATAAAGTGTAGTCCATTCTTTCGTCTGTCTCTTTAATATCAATTGATTTGCAGGACGCGGTACTCACAATTCCATCACCGAATTCGTCTCTAGTGGTATCAGTGGTTGAAGTGATGATTTCCCCATCGTATTCAAGGTCGTGCAATAGTGCATCTCCTTCATCGGTATATCGTACAACTCTTATTTTGTCTTCTTTACCTTGATTTACATTCTCAACAAATTTCATAAACTTCTCAAGGTTAGTTATTACCGCTTGATTATCTACAATATCCTCATCAGAAGGGCTATAACGACAACCTGATATTAGTAGCAGTATTAACACAATCCAAATTGCTTTCTTCATTTATTGTCCCCCTCTAATCAATTACCTTAGATAAAATGTATCATTTTTACAGACGTATTGTTAAAAATATCTAATTTTAAGCGTGGGTAGCTTTTTAAGAGCTCTTACCGACTTTTGATTTATAAGGAAGACAGAAATGATAATGGGTTCAAAGTATGATTAATGCCATTTGAACATATTTGGGAATAAATTTGAATAGATATAACTTTCCCGTCTCCACGAGCTGTGGTGAGTGGTTTTTCTAATGAGGAATAATTTTAAGAGATAATACTACGGTTACTCTATAGGTGTAATGGTAAACCTTAAGTGATCTAAGTCCCAGACGTCTTCAAGTGTGTTTGTCTCAATAACTACATGAAGGTTATTCCCAACCTCATACTCATTAAGATTATCAACTGGAATTTCATAGACAATATCCGTCGGCTCTTTATCAGTAATAGCATACTCTCTAATTTTCAGTACTTTCTCTTCCATCAGTATTTCATCTACTGTACCTGTAAACTTATTACTTTCATACCAGTCTACAGTGCCGTAACAACCTACAAGTAGTGTCATGGATAAGATTATTAACATTAGACAAATTTTCCTATTCAATATATCACTTCCCCTCTGAATTGAATATTAACAAAGTTTTATTTTGAAATTCGCATAATTTAAAATACATACCACTATATGAGATTACAGAACATTAAGTGGTATGCATTAATTATAGAATAAATACTATGAAAATTTGTAATAGTTAAAGGACGAGGGGAATTCATTTACCTTCTCTAAACAACTAATTCTCATAACCTCACAACAATTATTTTGAAATTGAAGTATATTCAAATCCGTTATGATATTAGGTAATACTGTATAATTTTTATCGACTTCTGTGAATGACTTGTACTTGTAACGGCTCTAGCTAACTATTGGGACAGCTTCTTTACCTAGTGTAGGGGAAAGCAAATGAAACTGATTACTCGAATTGTTGATTCTCTGGAATTTGTACATTAGGACATCGTTTTTTTAACTCTGTAATAAACATCATTTTCTCTATTGGCAGTATTTTAATACTACGATGAGCTTCTTGATTATAAACTATTTCAAGTCCCTTATCAGATGATGATATTCGATATCCAGTCAGCCTTTCTGTTGTTGGTGTAACCGTTAATATACTTTTATACGGAATTTTACTTTTAAATGGCCCACCTTTAACTAATAGATAATTTTTATCGAAATCAAACTTAATCGACGTTGCGTACCACCATATAAAGACGGATGAAATAATAAAGATGGCAGACACTATTATGACCATTGATAATGTTGCGATAATGGGAAGTAGTGATACAGCAGCCCCAATCCAAACCATTAAAAAAATAGTTACTATAGAAAATATATCTGTTTTTGAGCGATAAAACATAGAATAGATCATACCTTTCTTAATAATTTGAAATCTAGTTCAATTATAATACAGGTAATAAAAAATTATTGTCGATTTGATGACGAGGAAGCAATATCGATTGACTCTATACCATAATAGAAACCAAGCATTACAGGGAAAAGAGGGAACCTTAAGATAAATACTGTTTTTTTAGTTAATAGAACTTTTTTCAAAAGCGATCTAATTTTTTGATAGTGGTGAATTACATAAATAAATTTAACATAGATTTGCCCTAGTACTGTTCATACTTATCTATAATTTTGTGTGACATGAATAAGTTTTATATTTTTGGAGTAAATGGAATAGATTAACAATAGAGAGAATAGTATAATGGTGGTAGTAAATCTATTTCAAGGAGTGGGATAAATGTTTGAGTATGAATTAATGAGTATTGATATGATTAGAAGCAAGGTTTTAGCATGTATTGAAGATTTTTCTGATGAACAAATAAACATGCGAAGTGCAGATGACAAATGGAGTATAGCTCAGCTTTTACGCCATTTATATGATAGTGAAGTGGGAATTACTCATATGGTAAAAGCCGCAATTGAAAAAAATGAAAGAAAACCTGCAAAAAGAAAACCATTATTAATGCTTCTAGATCGTTCAATTAAAGCAAAAGTGCCTAAAGATCGAGCTCCTTCTACGGACTTTATTACAAAAGCTCAATTAATATCTATGTTAGCTGAATCAAGAGCTAATTTCCTGAAACTAGTAAACGAAATAAGTAATCAAGAGGGGATATCAGAAATTAGTATTTCATTCCCTAAGTTTGAATCATTATCTATAAAACAATGTGTTGAATTTGTTGGTCTACATGAATTAAGGCATTTTGAACAATTGAATGAAATCATACTAGACAATTTTTATGTAGCTGTTTCTAAGTAGACGTATGTTCTGATACATTTCACATATGAAATGAGAGGCCTTCCTTTATTTTGGGAGGCCTTTACCTATAGCAAGTTGAGTTTGAACGGTTATTTAATAGTAATTGACTTATAGAAAGCTTGTTAATTATTAATGCCAAAAAGACAGTAAATAATATTTACCGAATGAAAGTCACCCTTCATCTCCTTTCGACTAATTAAACATCGTAATGAAGAGAGCGCATTTAGAAAATGATTGTTGGAAGATCCCTGTTCTCAACAGGCGCAACCTCTAATAAACTAAGATTGTAAGAAATGACAAAATAGCTAGTCTTTTGTTTCATGATGCTTAAGTTAAGAGGTGAAACGATGAAAAAGGGTTGGATTTCTATTGTCGGTGGATTTATTGTAGGTTTCATTATTTCATTTTTTACGCTTGAATATAACGGATGGACGCACATCTTTTTGGATAGTAACGGTGAAGTAGAAAAAGTTATTAATGAGCTTGATGTTAACCTTTTAACAAATTCTTTTTTCATTATTATTGCAACGGCAATTGTCATTTATTTGCTATTGTCCATTATTGAAAAGCTAATAAAATTCTACAATAGAAGGGAGCCTTAGCGTATTAGAGGTTCCTTTTTTATTGTCCATTGCTAATTTTAATAAGAAAGATTGTTCATTTTCCATTCTTGAAATAAATTAGATGTTTTATAAGCAACTGAAAAATACCATTACATAAATTCTCACAGGTGAAGGTGAATTTATTGAAGAGAGTTGGAAGTTTTTAAGTTGACAAAAATGACACGTGTCACTATAATGATGACACGTGTCATTTTAAAGAAATTGAAAGTAGGAGTGGATGCTCATATGCCAAGCGATACTTTTTTTAAGCTCAAAGAAATGAAACAGCAAAAAATTTACGATGCCGCCATAAAAGAGTTTTGTAGAGTTCCCTATGAAGAAGTATCAATAAAAAACATAGTGACTACAGCTTCAATTGCAAGAGGTAGTTTTTATCAATATTTCGCTGATAAAGAGGACTTATTTATTTATATCACACACACCATAAGAGGTGATATGCAAATTGTGAAATCCTCACAAATGGATTTCTTTGAATTTTTTATTTCGCTTGCTAAAGAAGAATTGATGAAGATTAATGCTCATCAGGATGATTTATCCGACAAAGCAAAGGTGCTCCACAATATCGCTAAAAGTCCAATAGCGATAATGATCTTTGATAGGGAAATGGAGAAGGAAGTGAAAAATAATTCTGTTTTTAAAAAGTTGGTTGAAAAATCTTATGGAACAGTTTTTTCAAAATCTGAGATGAATGCCTTGATGGATCTTATTTCTCAGACAATGAGATCAACGATTCTTCCTGTCATAACGAAGACAAAAACTGTTGAAGAAGCGATGAAAGATTTAACAATAAAACTGAATTTTATTAAAAAAGGGGTTGAAAATATAAACTAATTTTAATACCTTACCCATCTATAGTTATTAGTTAACGGAAATTTAATTTTTGGAGGAATAGTAAATTGAAAACTCATTTAAAAAATAGAGGGAAAGATAGAGTCTGGTTATTTGTAGCATTCTTATCAATGTGTGCACTTCTTTTTGGAGAGTTATTTGAACAAATTGTGTTTGTTCCTAATTGGTTAATTGGAGATGTACCTACCAATATGATGCATTTTCGTGAGTTTAAACATACGACTGATCCAGGAATGTACTATTTTCCAATAGCAATCATTGTCATAATTTCGCATATACGATTACTATTTAAATCATCATTTCTTACTATTGTTCAGAAAAAAGCGGTAAAAACATCACTATTGTTATTTTCTATCGTTTTTGTGATTACCATTTTTGTCATTGTTGGAATTAATATTCCTGTGATAGATCAAGGGAGCATTTTAGATGAACAATATTCTTCAAAACTAACACTTTGGGCAATTCTAAATATGATACGAATAATACTACCAGCTTATGCACTATATAAATTATCTACATTGTTTACATTAAACAGTTCAAGTAATTAATTTTTGCTTATATCTGTCGTTCCTTTTACTTTTTGAAATCAAACCCTCATCGATAGGGTACGACCTTACATATTAAAGGTAGAAAATGATCAATCATTTTAATAATAATTTGAAGAAAAAGAAGCCATTTTTGCTCATTCTTGTTCAAAAGGCTTCTTTTTAATAGAAAGATTTATTTGATCAAACTTTATTCCAAACCAACAAATCTTTTATTTTTCTATAATATCTATTAGAAAGATAAACTTCATCTTGTTTGTTTGAATAGCCTTCTTGTTCATGCTGAAAGACAACTTCCTTCTTGCTGTCTTACTAAAGGATGAGTATTGGCGTGAACGCTTCAAATTAATAATTTAATTTTTGGAAACGAAGCGAATAGTGAATACTAAATAGATTATAAGTTTTCCATCAATTTTTTTGCGATTCTGTCATAGTCGTCTTTGTCTATTCCAGGCGCAAATTCCTCTGGTAAATCCTCTAAATCTGGGATAGGTCCCCCTTCAGGCGCTCCCTTTATTACGTGCAGCATTTGGCCATTTTCTGGATTTGTTCCCTTCCATATTTTATTTATGTCTTGGTAATCCGTTTCACTCCATGTGTACAACACATTATTTAAACCTTGTTCCTCATATTTTTTGGCAGAATCAAAAGCTGAGTTATCTAAATTCGGAACGGGAAGCATTTTTTTAACATCGACTCCTGTCGCAATTTCGATTGCCTTTGCATAAGCAAGGGCATGCGTCCCCCCGCGCACTAATAAATAGCCAATCATTTCTCTTGCTGTCGGATGATCGGTCATTTCATATACTCGCATTTTATGTGTTCTTGCCCCTAGTTCTAGGAAGAAATTATGAAGTAAGTCGAGGACTAAATTTCCACTATTAAAAACGTAGTCACCAGTCCAAGATTTTCCCATTGAATCACCTGGTAAAGCAGTTTGAGCTGTTGCGATATATTGATACGTGTTCCGACTAGTTACTCCTCTTTGGAGCGGTGTAATATTAGGGTCGCCTGTAAAAGTAACCCCCTTTGATAATAAGTTAATCGTGTTATTCACTAGCTCCACATGACCAAATTCCTCCGCCGTTATACTTGCGACTAGATCATAAAAGGGTTTTAGTTTTTTCTTATTTCGAAATCCAAACGACTGGAACATATAATTGTTTAACGTTGACATCTCACCGAAACGTCCGCCAAGCAGCTCTTGAACTGCAGCAGCAGCATTTGCATCGCCATGCTCTGGAATTGTTAGGGCAATTTGTAGTCGATTTAATCGCTTAAACATGAAAAGCCTCCTTTCCTATTGAGACGGGGAAAGCCATACCAATTGTTGCAGTCTCACCATAAATGGAACCCCACTTACTTCGATAACTAAGTGGTCAGGCATCACCGTTTGTATTCGCCCTCTTAAGGACCCTTGAGTCGTTTGAACAACCGCTGTTTTCCCGATGTAAGAAGTGACGTATTGGTAAACATAAGGGTCAATTTGCGAGTGCATCATGAGTTCTTGAGAATTCATCATCACCACTCCTTCTATTTGCTTCACTTAGATATATATGAGAAGGAAATAAAAATAAAATTTGTCCCATGACTTTTGAGTAAGTATTTTGAACCCCATTTGAAAATAAAGAGGCATGAAAACTCTCTCGTTTCATAAGGTGAACCCATTACTTGTCTCAACAACAGTATGAACTATTGGACAGTTCTTTAGAAAACGACTAACCTTGAAGAGAGGGCATATACTTCAGTTCCAAAAACAAAGATACTATTTCATGAAAGGTAAATCTTATAATGTGAAATATGAATATGTTTTACTTATCCTTGTCCGTCTGGTTTGTAAGCTATTACGGTAAAATAAACTGTGCAGGCTGAATGAAATCACAATCGTATCTTTCCGTGATGAAAGTCCATTACAAAGCATGGTGAAATGAGTATAATAACATGTAGATGGTGTTAACGTTTGACCTAAACATATCAAATACAATTGTCTGTGTTTGGTTAAAAGATATAATGGTGGTTTAGCCATTGTCGATTAGGGTAAATCTCGGTAATGCTTATGATTAAATTAACCGTTGTATAAAGAGGAGTATTAGGTACAAAGAGCTCCTAGTTACTTATTGAGTCTGGTCCTAGGGAAAGGGTGTAAAGAATGCAAATAGTGATAAGCTTCATCGGTGTTATGGTCTTGATTATTCTGTTTATCATGACCTACCCACATTTTGGTAAACGTCCACAGAAAATGAAACGTAAATCTTTTGAAACATCGCCAAACTATCAAAATGGTGTGTTTTCTTACCCTATGAATAAAGAATCGACGTCTTTTAGTTCAATGATGACTATTTTACGTGATTTTACGATTACGAGAACGCCTAATCGAAAACCAAAAGAACGGCTTCAAATGGATCAAGTTGATTTTTCGACTGAACTAAAGGATCATGAAACAAGTTTTACATGGTTTGGTCATTCTGCGCTATATATTGAAATGAGCAGGTTGCGAGTATTAGTTGACCCGATGTTTGGAACGAGTCCAACTCCATTCCCACAGCTATCTAAATCACGCTATAGTGGTGAATTGCCGTTTGAGATAGAAAAATTGCCAGAAATTGATGTGGTGCTTTTATCTCATGATCATTATGATCATCTTGACTATGGCACCATTAAACAAATAAAGAACAAAGTGAAGAAATTTGTGGTTCCTTTAGGTGTCGGGAGCCACCTCGAGCGTTGGGGAGTTAGCCATGAAAAGATTATTGAACTTGATTGGTGGGAAAAGGTTGAAGTAAAGGATATTACATTTAGGTCCGCACCAGCTCGTCATTTTTCTGGTCGGAATTTACATGATCGAAATCATACTTTGTGGTGTTCTTGGATGATGGAAACGAAGCAGGAAAAGTTTTTCTTTAGTGGTGACGGGGGATACGGTCCGCATTTTAAAGAAATTGGTGACCGATATGGACCGTTTGATTTAGCATTTTTGGAATGTGGACAATACGATGAACGGTGGGCATCTGTTCATATGTTTCCGGAGCAAACCGTTCAGGCAAGCATCGACGTAAAAGCAAATCAATTTGTTCCAATCCATTGGGGAGCCTTCACATTAGCCCTTCATAGCTGGTCGAACCCTGTCGAGCGGGCATCAAAAGAAGCAGCGAGGTTGAAGGTACCGATTGTGACGCCAAAAATTGGTGAAAAAATGGTTATTGGTTCATCACATCTTCCAACAGATGAATGGTGGAAGTAGTTGAGTTAGCAATTGAATTTGTATAAAATTAGTGCCATATGATTGTCATGTATGGTGCTTTTTTATCGTGTTAATGGATGCCAGTGAAATTTTGAAAACAGGTTTAAAAATCAAAATATCACAACAGGATAATGAAGCCAACTTATTTTTGTTAACTATATAAAATAGTATTCGTTTAATCTATCAGGTTTTTCATATGATTCTGTCTCTAACCTAAGCTAAAGCTATGTTAAATTTAAATATTGATTTTTAAGTGTAAAAGAGAGTTGCCGTATATCGGAACTCTCTTGATTTTATTATTCCAATATTATGCCATTTTTAAAGAAATTCACTAAAGAATCAGCTGCTTTTACTTTACCGTTCTTGAGAATTTCATCTGGATTGTCTACTGAATCATGGTAAATTTGAAATACAGCTGGATGTTCAGCATCAAAGTTAATAAAATAGGGATTTCCAGAACCCGCTGGGTCTCCGCCTATGCACACAAAACCTCTTTCTAAAATTGGTCTACCAGGATATGCTTCAAAAGATTCATCTATCATATCACTCGGCTGATAGATGTCTACATATTCTATCCCATCATAATCTTCTTCTGGTTCATATGCTTGCCAACCAATTTCCATATGGATCAATGGAAGTTTGGTAATTAATTTCATATACCAACTTGGGATCTTGTCCCCAAATTTATCATTCAATAGTTGGATTTCTTCTATTGTAGCTGTTCTTCCTATATAATTTCCACCTAACTTTTTAGCATTATCAATGAAGGTTTTGGCTTCTTGAAATATAAAATCCGACATAAAATCACCTCAAATTCTTATATTGAGAATATAGCTGTTCTTTGTTTCAAATACTAGGAATAAACTAGAAGTTTTAATCACATGTATTAAATTCTTTACAGAATTTATAAATCCTCCATTTCTAGAAAATGAAACCAAATACTGTATACCTTCCTAATCTTACAGCATTGGCATTTTTCAATAGAAATATCTTTCTTTTTTTCTTTCTGCAATTTCCTTTAATAATGGTTTATACCACTTAATGAATGTTGTTTGGAGAATGAATAATCATCTTTGTGAACAATACGAATAATGTCAGCTTGTTTGATTGTTATTCATCCTTCTAATTGAGAATATGATAGAATGCACAATCTGTAAATACTAATATAGAGGTTTAAAAAAGCTAAAAATTAAAGAGTCTCTAATTTAGGAGAACGTTGGGATAAAAGGCTTTTAAGAATCTTCCTCTTTATAAATCGTTATGTTAGTGCTTCCATATTTCTGTTATGATAGTAACAAAACCTTTTAATATAGGAGGTGGACTAGGGTGTCAACGGCTTCTGAAAGACTTACCGTGTTTTTAGAAGAAAATAGTAAGGAGTTTTTACATAATTGGCGAAGTAGGATCGTCATGGCTGAAGATGATTTCTACAAAGATGAGGCGATTAATAACGGGATTCAGATGTTTGAATTGATAAAGAAAGCCTTAAATATGCCATTGAATGATGACGCAGTAAAACGTTTGGCATATAAGACAGCCCAAGAAAGAGTGAGCGCGAAAGTTAACATAAGTGAATTTGTATACAATATGAATATTGGCAAAAGCGAAGTTGTAAAATGGGCTGGTAATTCAGGTATTGAATTAAAAGAGTTACAGCCTTTAATAAATAAAATAAATGACGTATTTGATCGTTTTTCTTATTTTGCTGTAAGGAGATATTCGGAAATTAAGGAAAAGGAAATAGAGGAGAAGGATTTATATATCGACCAAACTCATAAGGAACGGCTAACAATTTTAGGGCAAATGAGTTCGAGCTTTGTACATGAATTCAGAAATCCATTAACCTCTATTATCGGCTTTACAAAACTTCTTCAAGATGATTACCCAAACCATCCTTATTTAGATATTATGCATCATGAACTTGATCAACTAAACTATCGAATTTCTCAATTTCTTCACGTTTCACGGAAGGAGTTATTTGAAAATGAACGAAAACAACTTAATTTACGTCTTTTATTAGATGAACTAATAGAGTTTATCTATCCAAGTTTACTAGATGGAGAGGTATCGATGGAATTAAACATCGATCAAGAAATTAATTTAGTTGCTGATAAAGATGAGATAAGACAAGTATTTTTAAATCTAATCATGAATTCTATCGATGCTCTTCAGGAAAAAACAAATAATCGAAACATTACGATTACAAGTGAGCTCACTGATCATTTTATCCATGTTAAATTGTGTAATAATGGCCCAGCCATTCCAAAAGAAGTAGTAGAAGTAATTTTTGAGCCGTTTTATACAACAAAAGATCTCGGGACAGGAATAGGGCTATACATTTGTAAAAAATTGATTGAAAAGCATCATGGAGAAATTTCCTGTCATTCAAGTGAAGCGAACACGGAATTTTTAATAAAACTACCAAGAATTTAAATCCATTCAAGTTTCGTGATGGGGTCTTTGATTCATCAGATGTAAGAAGCAATTCGTTAACTTCAAACGATTGCTTTTTTTGCTTTATGGAAATATTATACGTCTTTAGGACCTAATGAATATACTTACTTATTCCATCAAACGGAAGTGAAGAGCACATCGTTTTTTAATATCACAAGGAGAGAAGAATCATCACCTGCTTTAATATGAATGGAGAAATTTTTTAATAAGAAAAATAAAGCCTTAACGAGTTGGTGGCAATGTAGTTTTAAAACAAAGTTTGCTTATTAATAAAAAAGATCGATTAAAAATTCTGTTGAAAAGATAGCAGGATTTTTTTCTTATTCCAGAAAATGGCCATATTCTTGAAGACTTGAAATCAAGATAGTCTAGTTTTTTTGTTTTTGTGTTAGGATGTTTTCGTTTAGATTGTTGTTTTAAATAAGACAAGATACTTTTTATAGAATTATATTTATTGTAGCTTATTTCATAAACAGGAAGTTTCATGCAATACGGTATGCTAAAATTGATAGAATAAATGGGTATTGGGAGTGGTGGTAATAATGACAGTAACTATTGGTATTGCTTCAATATTGACTGGAAATGAAAGAAATGAAGTGTTACGTTACTGGGATTTATTTGAAACGAAATACAATTCTATTGGAGTTCAATCGTTTGACTATCCAAACTTAGGATTTCAAGGCGGTAATTGTTCAAGTATTGATTCAGTAAAAGATGAATTATCCAATCTCTGTATGGAACTTCCTCTTATTGAAGTTATTGTAGAGGGTTTTGGCTTTTTTGAAGCTCCCTCAAAAGTGGTTTATTTAAAAGTGTTGAAAACGGATGAACTTATTGAATTACATAGGAAAATTAACGATTATTTAGCAAAATATTGCGAGGATTTGTTTGAATTATATATACCTGAATACTGGATTCCTCATATAACACTTGCGATGGGTGATTTAAGTGAGACAGATTTCAACAGCTTTAAAGAGAGTTATAAAGACTATTCGCCTTCATTTAAGCAAACAATCTCAAAACTTGCATTAGTTGAATTTAAAAACAATGGACGTGTAGAGTTGCTTTCTAGTTATGAAATAAAATAAAATCCATATTCAAGAATTAAGCAGTTTAATTGAAGATATTATTGATTTAAGACTTATTATTAAGTTATGTTTTGGCTTTGAAATAAAGTTGCATCGTTTATAAAAAAGTTAAACTGTTTTGAAAAAATAGCACCTTCTTACTCCTTTGTACACGGTTTTTTAAGGTGTGTTCTAAACTGGGGTTGTTCCATTAAAGGGCCAGATTGTTGAGTAACTCTTTTATTTCGTAGTAGAAGTATACTGTGCAGTAAAGCTTTTCATTTTTAGATAACTTTCTGAAACAAAAATTGAAAATAATTGTAAGTATTAGGATAATAACAGAGAAGAGTGAAAATACACTTTTTTTAAAGATATTATCAGAAGAAAAATGATATAACAGTAAGTAATAATAGTGATTATTTCAGTTTAGGAGAGTAGAAATGAAAAACATAGAGAAGAAGAAAGTACTTGAAATACTTGATTATTGGAAAACGATAGAACTTTTAAATCAAGTAGATATCCCACAGGAGAGTGAAGACAATAAGAAAGTAGTAAAAAAGATTACAAGAGGTGAACTGATTGATAGTAGTTTGGACAAGATTTCAATATTTACCAGTCTAAACGTGCCTTCGATTGATCTTTCTGATAAATTAAAAACCGACAAGGAGAAATTTTCTCGATTTCCTGGCGAGGGGGCAGATTTTTCATTCCTTTTTGGTAGAATTAAAAGAAATGACATGGTTGATTATCTTACTAAATTTGTGAAGAATCATGATGAACAGCCAGACATAGCCTATCCGAAAAGAAGCGAGATTGCATGGTTTTCATTTAAAACTGATTCGGAAGGCATTTATCAGAAGAATTCATTCGAGCTATCTCCACTTTTGTGGGCTATTTCTGTATGGAATAAAAAAGTCAATGGATTTTCTTTGAACTCGATTGATTATGATGATGAGACCAAAAAGTATGACAGCTGGCTTCAGGAAGCAGAGGAGTTATTTGCTGTATTGCCTTCTGTGTTTTCAGATATTCATAATTCATATGTGAAGACAATAGCGCCGGAACTTCCTGCAGATAATATAGGACTCTTTATCTATGACAGATACAAGAATGATGAGGCAAAGGATAAAGACGAAAATCCAGAAGATTATGCAAGTTTAGGTAAGAGCTTTTTTTTGGATGATATCGTTTTGCTCATAGATGAAATCAAATCAGGAAAATTTGGAAAGGGTTCTGATTATGAGCGTAAAGTGATAAATTATATTTTGTCTGCACATAATAAAACTTCAGGAATTATTCCAGCAAATTGTATATCTATTTCTCCAAAGGAAGAGCGTCAGAAGATGATGAATTTCTTTCAAAATACCCTTAATATCAAAAATGCTCCACTAGGAAAGTGGCCTGCTAAATTCATGCCTGCTCTTATGCAACAGGTGGCAGTAAATCTTGCAATAGATGAAAAAGCACATACGGAAGTATTTTCTGTTAATGGTCCTCCTGGCACTGGTAAGACAACACTTCTCAAAGAAATCGTATCTAGCAATATAGTAAAAAGAGCTGAGCTGTTAGCGGAAGCGGCACATTCAGATCCGGACGATGCTTATGAGAGGTGTTCATTTACACAAGGACCGTTGGTTAGTAAGGGATATTTTCAGTATGCACCATCTTATTTTAAGCTGAAGAATGATAAAATCAATCAATATGGAATGTTAGTGGCATCATGTAATAATTCGGCTGTTGAAAATATCACTGCAGACCTACCTAAAAGTGATGACATTCTCAAGAGTCTTGAACCTTCAAAAGATGATGATGTATCGGTGGTGTCAGGGTTGAATGAAGTTAGTGATTTGTTTGACGTCGAAAAATCAGAAGATATAGAGCAAATTAAGATATCTGGTGAAATAAAAGAAGTTCGTGATATTTATTTCACGCGCTATGCTAATAAACTCCTAAATAGAAATGATTGCTGGGGTCTTGTATCAGCTCCGTTTGGAAAACGTGCTAATATAAATAAGTATTGTGTATCTGTACTTAAAAAGTTTATTAACGATTATATGCCTAACAATGTGCGTGAGAAACATCGAAAGAAATATGTAGAGCAGAGAGAATGCTTTCTTAGACAGCTTAAGATTGTGAAAGAACTTGAGAAAGAGTTGGAAATCCTGTGTGACAATGCAAAGTTTTTGCCATTGACCAATGAGACTATTTCTGAGGATGATCTTGATAGAAAAATAAAAGAAAATTATGCATATGTAATGGAACTTGAGGAATCAAGACCTAGGGGGTTATTCCGAAGATTTAAGAAAGATTCTACACGAGACATTTTAATATCAGAGAAAAAGACTGAGATCGAAGTTTTGAAAAAGCAAAAAGAGGGTCTTTCAAAAATTGCTAGCTATAATAATCTTTTAAGCAGACATAGCGAAGGTGCTGAGAAGCTTACTCCTATTGATTCATCTTTTATGGATGGATATGTATCGCTTGATGAGAGAGCATCAATGTGGGCTCAGGTTACAAATCCTTGGTTTACAGAGCATTACAACAGGGAACGTGAAAAGCTGTTCTTGTATGCTTGTAAACTTCATAAGGAATTTGTAATTTCCTCTAAATCGTTTAGGCAAAATGTAATCAATCTTTTGATAGCATGGGATATGTATGATGATTGTGATGAACGTATGGGTGAGAAAGACAGAATAGATGCCTTCCCAGCATTGATTCAGAATATATTTCTCATTACCCCGGTTATATCAACTACATTTGCGTCTGCACAGACCTTCTTACGTGATATAAAGCGTCCGGGTACACTTGGAACGCTTATTGTGGATGAAGCAGGGCAGGCACAACCTCAGATGGCGGTTGGAGCTTTGATGCGATGCAGAAGAGCTATAATTGTTGGAGATCCTAAGCAAATTGAGCCGGTTGTGACCGAAGAAACAGACATGATTAAGAGTCTTCTTACATCTGATTTACTTACACCATATAAGGACCAGAAAATATCTGTACAAGGCTTTGCTGATAATATTAATATCTATGGCACTTTTCTCGGAGAAGATGAAGAAAAAGAGTGGGTTGGATGTCCGCTTACTGTACATAGACGTTGTATAGATCCGATGTATAGCATATCAAATTACCTTTCTTATGATGACACGATGAAACAGCAAACAGCGCCACCAAAGGAAACCGCTGTGAAGACCTTTATCTTGGATAAGTCATATTGGATAAATGTTAAGGGTGAGGAACAGTCCGGCAATAAGAACCATTATGTACCTTCACAAGGTCAGATTGTTCTAAAGCTTCTAGAAGAAAAATTCAAGAAAGACAGTAGTGATATACCGAAATTGTTTATTATTACACCATTCAAATCGGTGAAAAAGGAAATGATTGATGCACTACGCAAATCTGATTTCTATAGACGTGAACCTCGTGTAAGCAAATGGTTAAAAGATAAAAATATCGGCACTGTTCATACATTCCAAGGACAAGGAACAGATGAGGTTATATTCTTGCTTGGTTGCGATAAATCATCTGTAAAGGCGGCAAACTGGGTAAATAAAAATATTGTGAATGTGGCAGCCACAAGAGCTAAATACCGTCTATATATTATTGGAGATAAGGAAGTATGGAGTTGTAAGCCTGTGAAAGTTGCACGCGATACAGTTAATAATGAGATATCATCGGATAATTTGATGACAATGCTAACATGTTTTGAAAATACAGAGTCAGTTCTGGCACCTGCAATTCGAACTGCTGAAGTCAAAAAAATGAAATTTACAACACAGGAAAAGAAGCGAGAGGTGGGGGCTTTATCGGGAAACATATCAAAGGTCTGCCCGAAATGCGGAAAACCGCTTATAGAAAAAAAAGGTAAGTATGGAGTTTTTTATGGATGTAAAGGGTTTCCTAAGTGTAGTTATTCTAAGAGTAATAAGAATGCTATTCATTAAGACTTCTCGATATGCTTGGTTAAACGTAGACATATCAAATGAAGTCTCGTGCCATATGGTATTCAGGAACATAATTAATGTTTTGAAAAGTTAGAATTACTGTACAGTACAAGGCTACTGTTCAATAGATAAATGATCTTCAACAATCAGGCACACTCATTGTATAGTGCGTTTGTTTGTATATCCAGATTGTGGAACTAGGAGGTTGTTATATATATCTATATTTGAAATAATGGTGAGCTAAAGGTCCGAAATATTGAGCAAGTAAAGGTGGTACTAGTGAGGATAATTTCACAAAGGTTACAGTTTCGTAAATATAATGAAGAAGATATTAATTTTCTTTTTTCTTTACTATCAGACCCAGAAATGGTCAGGTATATAGGCGAAGGCAAGACAAGAGATAAAGAAGGTACTAAAAAGTTTTTAGATTGGATTTATAGTACATATAAAGTTGGTACAGGCTTAGGGTTAATGGTCTTAGAGGAAAAAGAAAATAATAATCCAATTGGACATGCGGGGCTAGTTCCCCAAACAGTTGATGGAGCTGAAGAACTTGAAATAGGGTATTGGATTTCTCGTAAATATTGGGGAAAAGGCTATGCGACAGAAGCAGCAAAATCACTAATGGATTATGGATATAGTAATCTTGGAAAAAGAAAATTTATTGCACTAATTCAGCCTGACAATGAAGCTTCCAAAAAGGTTGCCAATAAACTTGAGATGAAATTAGAGAAAAAAGTGATTCTAGGTGGTCAGAGCGTTCATGTTCATTCAATTTCAAAATAAAAACAAGATCTACTTATATTTAAGAATAGGGCAGTTAAATTGAATAACGACCATTTTACAAGATAGGGGATATTATAATGGCATCTGTTGAATTAGTGAAACATAATTTGAATTTTTGTAAATGTATTTATGAACTATCTTCTGCTAAACCAGTTAAGGAAGCCTTGGGGCTTCCTGATGGTTCCATTGATAACACCAAAGAATTTATTAAGTCCGTTATACAAGAAGAACAAGAAGGTAAAACTCTTTCTCGGGTTATACTTGATGAAAATTCAAATGTGATTGGCATCACAACTTTAATGTCCATAAATAATGAGAAAAAATCTTGTCATGTTGGGACTTGGATTGGGTTTGACTATTGGGGAAAAGGATATAATGAAGCCTCAAAAATAGTTATTCTAAAGATTGCTTTTGAAGATTTAGGGTTGGAAAAGGTCTTTGCTGGTGCTAGGAAAATAAATATACGCTCACAAAAAGCACAAGAAAAATTACCTTTTATAAGGTTGTATGTAGAAAATGAATTTCCAGAGGAACACGCAGTCTTAGAAGAAAAAGAGAAGCAGTCTTGTGTCTTACACGCCTTTTTTAAAGATGATTTCATAAATTATTTACACGGAACAAATCAAGCCTTATGATTTAACTTGTTCAATTTAAGGGGGCTTTGATCGAAGAACATAATACATGTTCTCTCGAATTTGAGTCTTCAGCTATCAGGCGCTAATCTGAAATTCAGATTAGCGTCATTTTTATTTAGGGGCCATTATCTTGAAGACTTGAATTCGAGACAATTTAGAAGATTTACTAGTATATAATAGAACAAACGGTGGCTAATAATTATTTCATTTTGATCAGATGTGTTTTATGCATAATATGAACGATGTGAGGCAGCGTCCATTTACATACGATTACGCTTGACTAAGATGTTTCCCTCAAACAGGCCTAACCTTTTGACAAACAATTAATTCTCAGGAGAAGGATTCAATTTGATCAAATTTTATTCCAAACCAACAGCCAATTAGTATAACGATTTTGTGTAATTAGTAGGGGATTAGATTCAAGGGTATCACCCGAGGGCCCTGTTTTTATAAATTGTACTTCGGGCCCTGTTTAAACTAGTGAATAGGGGAATACTCCAATGCTGGGTTTTTGGAGAAGATATTGAGGTATAAAGAAACACCCAAATGAAAGCTATTTAAGAATCCTATTATTAAGTCATTTTGCTGCTACTCATCTCACAATTCAGGGAAATGTATTTTTATAACCTTGTGGTGTATGCAGGATTTGAGAATTAATTTAATTCATAAATTGATTCATGAATGTTTATCCTTCCTCTATTTCATATAATTCTTTTGCCAAGGTTGTATTGATTTTTAACGGTTTTCTTATGATGACTTGTTCCTTTTCTAATTCTCCTAAAAATAAACTAACAGTTTCTCTGGTGGAGCCAATCATACTGGCAATGTCATGCTGTGTTATTTTTACTCCTACGGTTTGCCACTCTCCACTTCGGACACCAAACCGAGTACTTAATTGCATGAGAAGAAGGACTATTCTATTCTTCACATCACGATAGGCGATGCTTTCAGTAATTTGATATAATTCCTTTAGCTTTGAAGTTAAAATGGTAATAAGTTTTATTGCAATATCTGGATTTTGACGGATAAATTCCTCGAACCGGTCTTTCGAGAGAGTACAAACAAAAGAATCCACCATTGTTTCAGCATAGATATCCGTATCCGTTAAAGAAAAACTAGTAGTTTCTCCAAACACGTTTCCCTCACTTAGTAAGTCAAGCGTGAATTCCTTCCCTGCGGATGACATTTTGTATAGACGAACTTGACCTTTTTTTAGAAAAAAAAGGGACCTTATTTGTTGGGTTGGACTCAAAATAATGGTTCCTTTCTTAATAGGAGCGGTTAAAGTCAACTCATCAATTTTCTTCAAATCTTCCTCTGGTAGTTCATCTAGTAAATTAATTTGGGAAAGAAGGACTAATTTATCCATACCTACACCTCATCTTTGTATCGTTTCATAATCTTATCATAATCTAATAATTCATTATCTAATTCAAGTGCAGGTAAGCCCTTATCAAACGTAAGCTGTTGATTGTCTTCAATGCGATCAAAAATATTCACAACCTTCACCTGTATATTCAGTTTCGAAAACAATTGTAACACTTCCTCACATTTATAGCAGCTTGGCATTATATATAAAATCATCTTCCATCCACCTTCTTTTATTAAGTTTTCCAACACTTATTTCATTGTACTCTTTTTATTTTTTCTTAAATGTAAGGAAGCTTACATCAAAAATATGGGGGAGGATAGAAAACGTTAGTTGCAGAATTAGACAGTGCAGGTTATGAGTTAAAACAGTTAAACGATTAGCCCGTGCTTATTGGGCCACTTTTAAATGTTCTGACGGAAAGTGAAGAAATAGCAACAATATATGAGAAAAGAACAAGGTTGAGGCTGTTAAAATAGATATGGACAAATTATCCTATTAAGGTATTATATATAAAAAAACATGTTCATTTTCGTGGCATTTTTTGCGGAGCATGAATGATTAAAGAGGTGATTACGTGAAATTCAGACTTGCTGAAGCAAAAGATATTAAACAGTTAATTAAAATGAGGTGGGATAATACCATTGAATTTGACGAGAGTAAAAAAGGCGAATCTTACGAAGAGTTTGAAATTGAATGTCAAACTTTTTTAGAGAGTGCATTAAATAGCAAGCAGTGGTTTATTTGGGTTGCAGAGGTTGAGAATAAAATTGTTTCACATATTTACATAGAATTGATACAAAAGGTACCAAGACCTGGTAAAGTTACTCATCCATTTGCATATATGACAAATGTATATACTATTCCAGAATATAGAAATGGGGGAGTTGGGAGCAAAGTATTAAGTTTAATCAATAAATGGATTAAAGAGAATAATTTTGAGTTTGTTATTGTTTGGCCGAGTGATGAAGCGATAAATTATTATAAGAAAAATGATTATGTTCATTGTACGGAACCGATGGAATACTTCCCTTCTTAAACGAGTGAAGGAGTTAATGAAATTCTGCAAGTAAATGGGTTAGTTTTGCAAGTAAAAGGAGAAATTCTACAAGTAAATGGGTTAGTTTTGCAAGTAAAAGGAGAAATTCTGCAAGTAAATGGGTTAGTTTTGCAAGTAAAAGGAGAAATTCTACAAGTAAATGGGTTAGTTTTGCAAGTAAAAGGAGAAATTCTGCAAGTAAATGGTCAGGTTTCGCAAGTAAAAAAAGCACTTCTTCAATAAGAAGAAATGCCCAAGATGTCATCTTTAGTTTCTTAATTTCTCCATAAGTTCTTCCACATAGTGCTGAGCACTTTGTGCAGCTATACTTCCATCTCCTGTTGCAGTAACAATTTGACGCAGCGTTTTCTCGCGGACATCACCTGCTGCAAAAATACCTTTGATTTTTGTTTCCATTTGACTATTGGTTTCAATATACCCCATTGAATTAGTAATACCAAGATCCTTAAATGGAGCGGTTAGAGGGAGCATTCCCACATAGATAAATACACCATCTGTCTCAAATTCTCGTTCAGAGTTATCCTCTGTCGAAACAAGTGTGACCGACCCAACCTTACCTGTTTTTTCATTAATGGTTTTAACGGTAGTATTAAAGATAAACTCTACTTTTTCATTGTCAAATGCTCGTTGCTGTAGGATTTTTTGAGCACGAAGCTCATCTCGGCGATGGACAATCGTTACTTTGTTCGCAAAACGAGTGAGATAAACGCCTTCTTCAACTGCAGAGTCTCCGCCACCAACGACAACTAGGTTCTTGTCCTTAAAGAAAGCTCCATCACAGACGGCACAATAGGAAACACCTCGACCTCCTAGTTCCTTTTCACCGGGAGCACCTAGCTTTTTATATTCGGCACCTGTTGCGATAATAACAGCGCGAGCCTTATATACCCTTGACGATGTTTTGATGGCTTTGTACTCACCTTCATCAACGATCTCTTTTATATCTCCGTAGGCATATTCTGCTCCGAATTTTTTGGCATGTTCAAACATTTTATTGGAAAGGTCCGGACCAAGAATGCGGTCAAATCCAGGATAGTTTTCGACCTCTTCGGTATTCGCCATTTGCCCACCTGGTATTCCTTTTTCGATCATTAACGTCGAAAGATTCGCTCTGGACGTGTACACAGCTGAAGTCATGCCAGCTGGACCTGCCCCAATAATAATCACATCGTATATTTTTTCAATACTCATTTTACATTTCTCCTTTGTATCCTACATAACAACTAGTAGGCATCACGGCTTTACAATAGGCTTTCATTCCTATTACCGTTTTCAAAATTAGTATAACCTTCACAATCTAATAAAACTGTTAGGTAGCTTACATATACCGACACCGTAACATGATTTCGTTAGTAAATAACTTGTATATAATAAAAACCCCTCTCTTCATAAGGGGTTCTTGTTTCTATTCTTTCTCCAAATCGTTATTTCTTTCTCCATGTTGATTGAATATTAATGAAGTTTGTATCTTTTAAGATGTTAAATACCGGGCATCTTGAATCTGTCTTTTCTTTAAGCTCTTGAATTCTTTCCTCAGACTCGTCTGTATCAACTTCTGCTTCGATAATAATCGTTTCGAAGTATTGTTTTACTGATGCATCTCCCATTAATCCTCTCGGGTCTAGAGCTCCTTCAATTTTGAAGTTAATTCCGTTTAGGTTAAACTTCATTTCCTTTGCCACGATGTTTGCAATGTAATTTTCACAACCTGCAAGTGAACCAAGTAATGTATTTAAAGGATTAGCACCCTTATCGTTTCCACCTAAGTTTTTGGGTTCATCTACAAAAAACGTATGGGCTCCAGCCTTTACTTCTGTTGTCACCTTTTGTGATGTTGAATCAATATTGAATTTTACTAATGCCATGATTTGTTCCTCCTTGAAATTGTTTGTAAGTAACTTACACTTAGGAGTATACTAAGAATTGTTTAAAAAAAATGTTAGATGTCTTACATACTCAAAAAAGTGCTCCATTTTACATTCAGAATGGTTTAAAGGCCATGCATTTAAAAAGGATTTCTATTGATGAGGTTTTGAGATTTTTTAATGCATACTTTTTTTAAATCAACATAGAGTGAAAAGGTTAGATATTTTCCTGTATAATCTACGATAATATGAAAGAATGAAAAATGGGTTGCATTTAATAGCTTATTTAAACAAAATAAAGAGATTTTTTTAAACCTTTGTTTGTAAAGCGAAGGGGAAGGGGAGTATTTTTAATGGAAAGGTTTGTATATTATTTCTTTTCCACAGTTATTATTGGCTTTATTTATTACTTAGGAATGGAATATCAAGTGGTTTTAAAAGAAGAATCCTCTGCAACGTTTAATTTATTTCCTTATTTAACATTTACAACGATATTTCCTATTTTTTTTGGAATGTTGGTACGGGTACCTAAATTAATTATTGAGATAAAAGAAAATAAGCAATGGACGTTCGATTGGGTTAAGGTTGTTGCAATTGGAATTCCGTTACTTTATATAACCGTGATACCCTTGATGTCTCTTTCTACCGGTATAGATATGTTATTTACAAAAGAAGTGCTGCTTATAGGGGATACGAGTCTAACAACCACAACTGGAATTATACTAGGGTATATTTTATTAGACAGTGTCAAAAAATAAATGCTGATCAACAAAAGATGGCTTTTATCTAACTAGGAACCTCCAAAAAAACGGAGGTTCCTTATTTTTTTACCTAATGACAATTAGATTAACAGTTAGAGTTTAGGGTTATACCGTTACGAATTAGTCAAGGGATCGAAAGCTAATCATATTTAGTAGAATCATTTGAAGGTAATTTAATGTAATAGGTAGTATGAATAGACACTTCAAAATAATTTTTTTCTGAAGGAGAATGAAAACATACTATAAAACATGACCTTAAAATGGTAAGCTATTATTTCAGTGTCATACTTACATGAGATGAGCAAATACTAAGGATAGACACAGGCGAAATTTAAGGAGGTCTATAGATGAATATAGATAATAACGATATTTTAATTCGACTACGCTACGCTCTTGATATAAAGAATACAGATATGGTAGAGATTTTCAAGCTTGGCGGCATTAATCTCTCAAAAGAAGAAGTGTTGAAGGTGCTAACAAAATCTGAGGATACCGATATACTAGGAGAACTTGAAGATCATATACCATGTGATGATGAAATGTTCGAGTCTTTTTTAAATGGATTTATCACGTTTAAAAGAGGAAAGCAGGAACGAAAACCGGGGCAACCTGAGCGACCTGCCTTAACCTATGAACATGTAAATAATCTTCTGCTAAAGAAAGTGAAAGTGGCTCTTTCTTTAACAAGTGAGGACATAATTGAGATATTGGAAAACGCGGGAGTATTCATAACAAAAGGGGAGTTAGGTGCTCTCTTCCGGAAAGAAGGTCACAAGAATTACAAGGTATGTGGCGATCGTTACGCAAGGAACTTCTTAAAGGGACTAACGATCAAATACAGGGGATAAAACGGTGTATTTTGATCTACTGGGTTTTATTTAGGAAGTTATGGGGTTATGAATGTCCCTGTATATAATTCTCATATTACTACTTTTCTTTGTGAACGTTAAAGGGACAGGGTTGCTCGCTCCTAGATGCTAGCCGTCGTGGTGGAATTTATAAGGAGGGGTAGAGAGATGAAAACAACAGAATTACAGAAAGTTAAACTAAGGGAATTAATCCTTGAAGACGTGGAAGACCGTTACCAATGGTGTTTAGATAAAGAAGTAACCAAGCACTTGAATATGCCAGAGAAGTATCCGCCGTTTAGCAGGGAAGAAACCAAAAGTTGGATTGAAATGTGCATGAATAAAACAAATGGATATGAACAAAAAGCCATTTTGACAGAAGAAGGAAAACATATAGGTTGGGTTGATTTAAAGAACATAGATAGGCTGAATAGACACGCTGAATTAGGAATTGCAATCGGTGATAAAACATATTGGGGTAAAGGCTTTGGACTTGCTGCAATGAAAGAAATGCTTATATGGGGATTTACCGAATTAGAACTAAACAAGATTTGGTTAAGAGTCGAAGTAGATAATGAAAAAGCAATCAAATCTTATATTCGTATGGGGTATGTAGAAGAAGGCATTTTAAGACAAGATCGATTAAGAGAAGGTAAATTTATTGACCGATTAAGAATGAGCATTCTTAAGCAGGATTTCTTTAATTGAACGTGGCATTGATTGAAAAAGAACCTCAGCAAAATAACCAATAATATAATTGAAATCGGCGTATTCCAAAATTAAACATAGGATACGCCGATTTTATACTTATTAGCAACAATCTTTTTAGAAAAACAGCCTTATCTATAAACAATTCAAATAAAATACTATTAATCTGTCATTGTAGAAGAAAAAGCATTTCTAGATTATGTTGCGTCTGAGAAAGTATATTTCAACCAATTATAGAAGTTATCTGATTTATTATAACGTCTTACTGGTATGTGGATAAGAATTATAGAGGATAGTATCTTATCCGGATTTCTTCAAGCAAAGTGAACCTCTAATGCTAGAATGAGCCTGCAATTGAAAAATGAATAGCTTGCTTGAATTTAGTCAAGTGTTTTTTCATACAGAGACGTTTGTGCAGGTCCTGCTTAAGCAGTAGCAAAGCGGTACTGCTAGTACTGAACTATATGTAGTGGAGTTTGTCGACCTTAAAGAAGGTCATTTTTTTTATCATTTTTGAATACATTTCCTTATCTATGCAGGTAGTTTCATAAAAATATCGAATTTAAACTTTATTAATGTGAAAGGGGATAGAGATGATATGAGTGAAAAATTAATGACTCCTAAGTGTAAAATTATAAGCAAGGAATATACTTTAGTAGGGATTAGTAGCTCTGCACCATTTCCTTCAGCTTTTCCTGAGGAAGCAATTCGATTACAAAAACAGTTTTGGCAAAGAAAAAAAGAAGTTAAAAACGCCTTGAATAAACAGGTGTTAGTTTCTCCTTATCTTTCGAATGGAATTATTGCTACATATTTTGCCAGTCTTGAAGTGACGGATTTAAATTCAATTCCAGAAGGTATGACAGGATTTATTATCCCCACTACGAAATATGCGGCAATAGAATGCACGAATCGCTCTATTGAAGAAGGATATACTCATTTATTTAATTGGATGGAAGAAAAGGGTTACCGTTTAAAAACAAGAGAGGCCTTTCAAATGGAGCTTTTCTATATAAATGATTCAGAAGAAGAAATAAAAGTAGAACTGTTGATGCCGATAGAGTCATAAAAACTAGAGTAGCAATTCGACTATGGTCAGCAAATTCAAAGATAAAAGGAGAATTTACCATGTTGAAAAGTGAGATTAATAGATGTTTTATTCATCTAGTTAATTTTGAAGAAACGAAAGAGTGGTATAAAGATGTTCTCAATTTTGAGGTTGGTCACCAAGGGGAAGGAGTACTGGAGTTTGTGCTAAATGGTCCAAATTTAATTCTTTTACAAGCGCATGTTCCGACCATTACGCCATTGCCATACTCTGTATTCTTCTTTGAGACGACGGATGTGGAAAAAACGCATCAACAATTTAAAGCAAAAGGCGTAAAGGTGGATGAAATTGAGAATTTTGGTTCTTCAATGAAAGGCTTTCACTTTTATGACCCTGAAGGGAATAGGCTATTAGCTTGTACGACTGAAGGGTAGAAGAATAACGAAAATAAATAATGCTAAATTTAGAAATTTAGTACGAATTTCACTGAACGATTTTACTGCATGTTGGTAAACTGAATGGGATACATCCATTTTGAATGGATGCATGACAATTTTGTTTTCAAAACTTTATAGTAGTTAGGAGGGAGCTGAATGGATGTGTATGCAAAAACTCCTGTTCCGCCATATTACGCTGTCATCTTTTCATCACAGCTTACAGAGGATGATGGAGGGTACGGGAGAATGGCTGAAAAAATGGTGGAGTTAGCCTCACAGCAGCCGGGGTTTTTAGGGATAGAAAGTGCTCGTGATCAGGAGTTCGGTATTACGGTCTCTTATTGGGAAAGTGAAGACTCCATTAAAAATTGGAAAGCCCATTCTGCTCATCAGGTTGCGCAAGACAAAGGGAAAAAAGAGTGGTACAAAACGTTTGCTTTAAGAGTGTGCAAAGTAGAAAGAGACAATTTTTTTGAAATGTAACCATCAGTTTAAGAGGATTTAATACAGAGCTTAAAGATTTTTTGGCGTCGTTTATAGTAAACGGATGTTAAACAAATATCTGTTACCATTTATTACATTTTGATGGAGGCCATTCTCAATTAGCTAAGATGGTAAATGGAACGATTCACTATCTATCGAAAAAAACTGTTGTATAGGAAAGAAAGGATTTGTTTAATGAACTACATAGAGAGAAAGCATCGTGTTGAATTGCGTGAAATGAAAGAAACGGATTGGAAGGCAGTTCATCAATATGCATCACAAGAAAGAGTGTCAAAGTATCAGACATGGGGACCTAATTCGGAGGAGCAATCTAAAGCATTTGTAGAGCAAGTATTAATCGATTCAAAAGCTGTTCCGAGAACCCGATTTGCATTTGCCGTTGTGTTAAAAGAGAGTGAAAATATGATTGGAGTAGGTCAGTTAGCCATTCGTGATTTCGCTAATCATGTTGGTGAAATATCGTACATTATAAATCCCGATTATTGGGGGAATGGGTATGCTACAGAGGTTGCTAAAGAGTTAATTAATAGAGGTTTTACTGAATGGAAACTGCATCGGATTTTCGCTACCTGTGACCCTAGAAATATTGGGTCAAGAAAGGTATTAGAAAAGGTCGAAATGGTGAGAGAAGGACGTATGAGGGAAACTATATTATTACAAGATGGTTGGCGTGATTCCCTGTTATATAGTGTTTTACGTCATGAGTGGAAAGAAATCGGCGATGAAGGAATGAAGGTTACATCTAAATAAATATTTTCTTGGGCATTGCTTCAAATCTATGTTTCTGCCCGTTTTCTACAAATTTAACACCACAAAAAAATAATGAATAAATCAAAAAGATCAGGGGTTAAAGGCTGACCTTTTTCAAAATGAAGAATGCTATCTATTTACCTTTTTCACTGTTAAAGCTAATTGTGAATATATTCTTAAATGAAACATTCGTTCTAGGAACTCTGATCCAGCACAAATACTCTACAATTGAGAATAGTAAAGAGGTTAGATAGCAGCGTTACTGCTGTATTCAAATACTTTTTTGTGCCTAACTAATACGGTAAGAGTGGATAGACAGGCTACTCATGTCAGATTGTTCTTTTCGAGTCACTAGATCCTATAAGTTATCGTTGAAAAATTCCCTTTACTCTAAGAATGAGAAACGCAAGATAGATAGTCGGTAGTATAGAAAATGTGCTGGTTCTTCTAATGTAATGCAGCAGTAAGGAGTCTGTGTCATTAAAGGTCGACAGAAATATCTACACGCATAGGAGGAATAATATGAAAGAAGATTTCTTCAAATGGATGACAGATAAGAAGAGTTTTCTATCTAAGTATGGTATAGATACAGAAAAACTTACATATAAAGAAGAAAGCAAAAACGATTATTCATGTGTAATTGTTCATCACTACAATCCAAACAAGTGTTTAGGTCATATAGAAATGTTCGGAGTAAATATGGTTTTCTTTGAAGTCATTGACTTTAACAGTGGAGAGAGATTAGCAATTGAGCATACCGAATTTGATTATGAAAACGATTTTAATGTTTTATTTGAAAGTTACTTCACAGCCTTGATTAGCGGTGAAAAAGTAGATTGAAAAGAACGAATGACTTTGATTTTTGATTCCTTCCGACTTTATTATTTATCAACATTTTTATTTAATAGTTGACTAAAACAAAATGGGTTCCAATTTTGGAACCCATTTTTTAGTCTTCTAATTAGTAAAGGATGATGTCTTTTCTCCATCAATTCGTAAAGTCCATGTGCCCTCATATGGAAAAAGAAGCTCTCCATTATAATGATGGAAGGTGATCGAGCTATTATATCCACCGTGTGAATGAATAAAATAATTTTCTGATAGTACCTTTCCGTCTTCATTTAGTAATTCCACTAGGATTTCTTCTTTTTCTTTCGTACTACTTTCAATAGTAATTTCGCTTTCTTCCCCAATGTTCATTTCTAAAGGTGAATCGAGTAGCGTATAATTCGCTGTACTTGCGAAAGCAGGCAAGACATCGACGGTAAATTCCCCATATAGCTCCTCATTTACATAAAATGAAAGCTTCCATTCCCCTTCATTAGGAAATGCTTGAAATTTTGTTAAGGTTTGAGCATCCTCATTATTGAGAGGTTTTGAGAGTGTTCCTGTTGATAAGGTCAATTCTTCCCCATACGTATTCATAGCCTTAACCTCATAGGGCATGTCAACAAGAGAGTCAGAGTCACCCCAGAAGTAAATAAAAAGCTTCGCCACTCTTCTATTATCTTTTGCAACAAAATCATTCATTAATAATGCAACTTTCCCTTCCAATCCAAATACAGTTTGTCGAGAATTTTTTGTAAAGTACTTACCTGCTGGTGCGATAAACTCAAGCGGGCCAGGTTCTGCATAATTGTGAGGTTCGTTTTTATCCGTACCGGGTAGGAAAGGGAGGGCAAGGATCAAAATGATGGAGAAAAAGGACATGATAGCAATAATGGGTAATAATCGCAGTTTTTTCTTACTGGACATGGGTGGACTAGATAATTTTTGCATAATCTTCCGTTTTGCTTCATTATCTAATGAATACTTTTGCAGTTTTTTTAAGCGTTCTTCAATGTCTCCGGTATCCTTCATAACAGAAACCCTCCTTTTCTAAAATCATCTTTAGCTTTTTTAAAGAGCGATGGTACATGACGTTCACATTGTTTTTATTGCAATTTAGCACAATGCTTGTTTCATCTGGTGACAGTTCTAAAATACCTCTTAAAATGACCACTTCACGATATTGTGGTGCAAGTTGTTGAATCGCATGGTGAATAGAATGGTTTTCCCATTTCTTTATCGCCATCATTTCTGTCGTTTTATCATACGACTGTTCGGGGATGAGTGCCTTTTTTATTCGCTCCCATAAATGCTTCTTCCTATAACGATCTGTGACAATGTTTCGTGCAATGGAAATAAGCCATGTTTTTGGACTAGAATTCCCTTTGAATTTGGATAAGCTTTTTATTGCGTGTAGGAATGTATCTTGAACAAGGTCCTCAACATCTGTTGAGCTTGTGTAATAGACTAGGAAACTCGTCACATCTTTTTCATATCGCTCAAACCATTCCTTTATCGAATAATCCTCCATTTGCTTCCCCCCTTTATTATTAGACGAATGGAAGTTAGTTAAATTACTGAAAAGTGAAAAATAGTTAAGGCTTTTTTCAATGTACAAAGTTTAATTGAGAAAGACATAGTAAATTAAATGTATGTAGCAACGAGGCATTATGCTTTCTAATAATCTTACATCACAATCAAAAAAATGGAAATTTCAAGCAAAAGTGCCAAAATGTTATGATTTGAATAATGTTATGGTCATTTTCTATGAAACTATTTAGCTATGTAGGATTACGTAGTGTGTAAATCTTTCTGAATTTTAGCGGTCTTTATTAGGGCTTTACAGTTCTTAAGAAAGAAGAATCATAGAGAGACTAGGTAAAAAGATTTGAGTTCAAAAAAATTAAAATATTATATATTGAATAGTAATTTAGAGGATTTTAAAGTATTTACGGTAAAAATAGTGAAAAATAGTATATATACGAAGTTTATGAATCTTCTGAATATGGTAAAATAGTTTTCTATTTTATATTTACTATTATTAAATAGTTTTGGAGGAATCATGATGAAAAAGAAATTGTTTTTAGTTTTAGCTTTAATGTTGCTCTTGACTTCATCTAATCAAGGTCATACATACGCTTGGTCAGCGGAGGAAACTCATGATGACGAAGGGAATACTCATCTTTGGATTGTGAATCAAGCGATTGATATTTTAGAAGCGGATGAATCCATTACACATTCAGTTGAAAATGAGTTACTGAATCAATTTAAGCTAGAGTTAGAGGAAGGTATTTACGCAGCTGATTGGGAGAATCCATACTTCGATTCGGGTACATTTGCTTCCCATTTCTATGATCCTGATACAGGTGAAACCTATATTCCCTATGCAAAAAATGCAAAAGAAACAGGAGCTAAGTATTTTCGATTGGCGGGAGAAGCATACCAAAATCAAGATATGGAGGATGCCTTCTTTAATTTAGGGCTCTCATTACATTATTTTGGTGATATCACTCAGCCAATGCATGCAGGAAACTTTACAAACATTACATACCCATTTGGTTATCATTCTAAATATGAGAATTATGTAGATACAATTAAGGATTCCTATAAAGTATATGATGCAAACGGATATTGGAAGGTAAACGATCAAGATCCGGAGGGATGGTTACATACGACAGCTGTAGACGCAAAAGCAGCCTATTCAACGATTGTTAACGATGAGATATTGGATTGGTTTGTTTCAGCCGCAACTTCAGACTATTATGCAGAGAAATGGCGTGAGGCTGTAACGGCCCCAACAGGTGAACGGTTAGAGGAAGCTCAACGGTTTATGGCAGGTTTTATCCACTATTGGTTTGAAACGTATGTAAATGTATCGGCTCCTGAGTTTTATGAATCTTCTGGAGAAGCGATTACTTCAACGACAGCAAGAATTGCCTGGTATCCTACTAAGTCAGAAGATAGAATAGTAGCTTATGAGCTTTATCGAAATGGAGAGCTTTATAAGACTATCGAAGCAGGTAGTGATGAGTTCGCTTTACATGGTTTTGTCGATGAAAATTTAGCTGTTAATACAACGTATGAGTATCAAATTAGAGCGGTTGATAATTTTGGTGATCAATCTAAATTTAGTCAAAGCCTAGTGATTAGAACAGATAGTGAGTAGGCTCATGGATAGATAATTAATGGAAGAACAACGTATTGTAAAGTAGAAAAACGCTACGTTATGTAGCGTTTTTCTGTTTCGTAAAGAAGTAAGAATACCGGTTGCGCAGTCTTGATGCTCTGTTAAATGTTTCTAACTCCAATCTATCAATAATAAGTTATACACAAAACATATCCTTAAATGGTATTTATTTGCTACAATAACTTTATAAACCTTTTATCTTTGTAAATAGACAAATTTTACCGATGGTTAAAGAGGTATTTTGGATATGGTTTTAAGAAAAACGCTTGACCAAATTCAACGAAAAGGATAATGAGTCTATAAAAAAAGACTAAAGAGGGTAGGGTGTCCTTATGAATGAGTATGTTGATTCTTTCAAATGAACGGTCATCTCTTTCAGCGTATTTAATCAGTAAGAAAGTAGGAGTCTAAATGCCGATTTACAATAAATTAGTTCGAGATAAAATTCCTGAAATAATCGAAAAATCTGGAAAGAGCTATAAAAAAGTTATTCTCTCACAAGAAGACTATGTAAAAGAGTTAAAGAAAAAGAGTATGGAGGAGCTTCAAGAATATTTAGAAGCCTCAACGAATGAATCCTCCTTAGAAGAGCTCGCCGATTTATTAGAAGTCGTTCATGCCCTTGCAGACACACATGGTGCAACAATCGATAGGGTGGAAGAACTTCGAAAACAAAAGGCAGAAGAGCGCGGAGGATTTCAAGAGAAGGTTTTTTTAATTGAAGTAGAAGGAGACGAACGGTGAGGCTATAGTATTATGTATCTAATGTAAAGGCTTTAACGAAGTATTGATGAGGAGTACACGGAAAGTTATGTCTAATAAGGAAAGAGTTCGAAATATGCGAGCTCTTCTTTATTTTTTTCTTTCTCCTTCCATTAATGTAGCTGATCCGATAGAATCATAGATTGAATTATACCTAGATAGGTTAACGATAATCATTCAAAACCCTATACTTGAATACTATTCAAGTTATATTAAACAAAAGTAAAATCCACTTTTCCCCGTCCTATGAAAATTCCTCCCCTGTCATTACAGTCATAAAATCATAGAAAAACCCCTCATAGTTCATGTCCATAGCGATATTTTGTGAAGGTCGATCATCAAAATCCTCTTTTTCTGTTAAGCTTCGAAAGTCTCCTATGCTTTGCCCTAGGGTTATATTCGTTGTGCTGACGGCAATAGGTGTTTTGTAAAACGTAAATAAGTCTTTATTTGAAATACCGATAAAGGCCAGTACATCGTGCACGGGGCTCCCTCCAATTTCAGGGTAAAGTTTTTGGTAATATTCTTCGTAATAAAAATCTAATAGCGGCTTTACGAGGGTGGCTTTTTCTTTTTCGTGAATGTAGTTAACCATTTCTGGAGTGACGATTGCCTTCATCGTCACATTGAGTGGAAATAAGGATACATTATGGGCATATTTCATGATGAGATTGGCGGCAACGGGATCTCCATAAAAATTAGCCTCCGCTACGGGTGTGACGTTACCAGGCACTAAAAAGGCCCCACCCATAATGAAATAGGAATGAACCATTTGTAAAAACTCAGGATATAGCAATAAAAGAGTCGCTAATGAGGTAAGCCTTCCCGTATTGACGATGATTAACTCATTATGATCATATTGCTTAATCAGGTCAATCACTTCGAAAAAGTTTTCAAGCGACTGATGATTGAAGGAAGAGGGTTGGAGTGGCCCAAGACCATATGTTCCATGAACATCGGTGTAGTAGGATGGTGTTAGGGCAGACATGGGTACTTCTGCGCCGCCGATCACCTTTATGTCAAGTCTGTTTAACTGGTCTAATATAAAACGAGCATTATTTATTGTCATGGCTTTAGAAACATTCCCATAATCCGCTACAATGCCTACTAATTCAATATTCTGATTTAAATGGGCATACACTAACGCTACGGTATCATCTATTCCAATGTCTCCGAATAATAATACTTTCCTTCTCATTTTTTCTCTCCTTCAGTGTATAGCATCTTTGCTAAAAATAAGTGAATATGACTGGGCTTAATGAAATCGTTCCTGTTACCAATCATTATGGGTTTTCTCCACCGATTATGCCTTGTAAGGAAAGAGAGGGTAAAAAACGACCTTGCATTATGACTAGGACAAGAGACCTTACCTCGTGAAATGAAGGTATTATAGTCCTGTCCATATGTGCAACTTCCCTCCTGTTTTATTTAATGAAATATTCTTTTAAGCATACTTTCTACGCCGTATGAAATTGTGCATGTATAATTTATCCATCATTATTCATCCATTTTGAGTAATGTAATGACGAATAAAGGAGTTGGAGAATATATAAGTGATTTAGTCTGAAAATTTCGAAAAAACATAAAGTAGGAGGATAAAAATGAAAAATTCACTTATTACTGGATTATTAATCACGGCTTTTTCAACTAGTTACCTACACCCCGTTAATGCTTCAACAGTAGAACCTCAACCGGAGTTTTCACAAAGCACGATTCAAAATGTATCGTTAAATAATACACTATCAAATTCGATTCGATTATTAGGAGCACAAACACCATTAATTCAGGCATATGGCTTGGTCATTTTACAGCAGCCTGATGTAAATATAGAGGCGATGCCTAGTTTAACGAATCATCAGGACTTCGCTAAGATTAATGCAAGGGAATGGATTGACCAATATAACCCTAAGTTACTAGACTTAAATGAAGAGATTATGAGATTTAGCTCACGTTATAACAGCTATTATAACAAGCTAGTGGAATTGGCTAATGATATGAATGAGGACCCTATTGCCAAGTCAAACTTTGGAAACGCTTTCGATAAACTTCAAGCTCAAGTTCAGATGATTCAGGATAACATGGAATTTACTTCATTAGAATTAAGTCGTTATAAAATGTTGCTTGATCAAGATAGCATAAACTTCACTGAGAGAGCAGATGATGCGATTCAATCTTTACAAGGTTCAGGTGGAGATCTCGCCGTAATACGAGAGGATATTAAAGGAATACAAGAGGAAATTCAAGCAGAACTACTCACAATCTTAAATAGACCGCAAGAAATTATTAACGGCTCTATCAATATTGGAAGGCAAGTATTTTCGATTACTTCAGCAGGAGCAACAACAAAAACGATTGATTTTGTCTCCATCGAAAACCTTAGTGATGACTTGATTAATCTAGCAGATAGTCAAGTGTCCGCGGCAGCTTTAAATATCCAAGAAAAACAGAATGAGCTGATTCCTTTAATCCAACAGTTATCGGAGACTGAAATTCAAGCGACACAAATTACACTAATTGAAGATCAGGTAGACGGTTTCACAGATATGATCGATCGACAGTTAATGATTTATGAGTTCTTACTCTCTGATTGGAAAGCGTTAAACGAATCTATGATTGAGATGAAATCGGTAATTAATGCTGAAGGGGAAGTGGATATCAGTGAATTACAGGCGAATTTATCTCATTTACAAAAAATGAGTGATGAAATGAACATTCAAACAAATCAATTTGAAGATTATGTAACGAACGTAAATATTCAATAAACGATTATTCTATTGAAATGGGAGGAAAGATGATGAAGAAAATTCCATATAAGGTAATGGCATTATCTACTTTGATTGCAATGTCCGCGAATAACTTGATCCCTGTACAAGCATTGGCGGAGGATAGAGCAACGATTGCAACAGCAACGGTCACTGATGCGGATCAACACCAAGGCTATTCTTTGGGGCCTCAAGGTCTTCGTGAAGCGATGGAAAGTACAGGTTCAAACGCTTTAGTAATGGACCTTTATGCACTTACGATTATTAAGCATGGAGATGTGAACTTCAACGGTATCACAACGGTTAGTGATGTATTAAAAACAGACATTCTTCATCACCAATCGGTTGCGAGAAATAATGCCAACTATTGGCTAGATAGCCTGAAACCACAACTAATATCAACAAATCAAAATATTATCAATTATAATACGAAATTCCAAAACTACTATGATACGTTAGTGACAGCAGTGGAAAACCAGGATTCAGAAACGTTGAAGCAGGGGCTGATTAGGCTAACAAATAGTATTACTGATAATCAAGCAGAGGTGGATGAACTAGTCGAAGAACTGAGAGCATTCCGAGATAAAATGACAGAGGATACGCAGAACTTTAAAGGGGATGCGAATGAAATTACCTCCATTTTATCAAGCCAAAATGCAGGTATTCCCCTATTACAAAGCCAAATTACCACGTACAATGAAGCCGTTGAGAATTACAATGCCATTATAATTGGGTCCTCTGTAGCAACTGCTCTAGGTCCAATCGCCATTATTGGAGGTTCTGTTGTTATTGCAACGGGTGCAGGAGTTCCACTAGGGGTCACCTTAATTGCAGGAGGAACAGCGTCACTTGGTGGTGGAACGACAGGCATTATTTTAGCCAAGCAAGAGATGGATGACGCGAAGGCCGCGATTGAGGAATTAACAGGGCAAATTTCTCAGGCGGAAATCCAAGTAGCGGGCTTAACGAATGTTAAAAATCAAACGGAATATATGATGGATACGATTGATATCGCTATTACTGCACTCCAAAATATTTCAAATCAATGGTATACAATGGGATCGAAGTATAATTCATTACTTCAAAATGTTGATTTCATCGACCCTGATGACTTTTTCTTTATCTCAGAGGATTTAAGTGTCGCGAAGGATAGCTGGAATAACATTAAAGAATATGCTGAAAAAATCTACGCGGAGGATATTCAAGTGGTAGATACAGATCCTTCTTAAACCTACTATTTTAATAGGTCGTTTTTATAACAATAAAAAAGTAGGTGAATTGATATGAAAAAGCCGTTTTATCGTAAGCTTCTTGTACTATTGGTTATCTTTTCAATCTCAACAAGCACAACCAATGTTATCCCCTTTCAAGTATTAGCGTCAGAAAGCGAGCAAGAAACCAATTCGTTATATTCATTAGGTCCTGCTGCCAATTTCCAAGATGCGATGGACAGTATGGCATCAAATATGCTAGTGATGGATACCTATTCTCGTACGCTACTTGAGCAAACGGCAGTCGATTTAACAGGGGTAAACTTTATCCATGATGGGTTAAAGTCCAATATTGAAACTCATCAACAAACCGCAAAAACCAATGCTAACTACTGGTTAAATAATCTGAAACCGTATATGATTGAGGTTAATGAGGATATTGTCGAGTATCATTCGGTTTTTCAAGAGCGTTATAGTGTGTTATTAACTGCTGTTAACCAACAAGATACGATCACTTTGCAAAACGAAGTGGAAGCATTATATAAAAGTATAGTAGAAAATAAGAAAAATACGGATGATCTTCTAAGTGAGTTTGTTTCGTTTCGACAAAAAATGGCCGAAGATTCACGTAGTTTCAATTTTGACATTGATGAAGTAATGCATGCCATTTCAACACGTGATAGTGGAATTCCATTGCTCCAGCAACAAATAGAGCAACATAATGAATCGATTAAAAAGAACCAAGATTTGATCATCGCCGGGGCATTCCTGTGTGTGACAATCATCGGTTGTATTGCTGGTGGACCAATGATCGCCTCAGCAAAGTCTAATATTGATTTTGCTAACGGAGAAATTTCAAAACTTAACTCAGAAATAACGGAATCACAGGCAGCTATAACGAACCTTACAACGATCAAAAGCCAGATTAGCTACTTAAATGATACGATCAACGTGGCCATTAACTCCCTTCAGAATATGTCAAATCAATGGAATGTCGTAGCTGCGAAGTATAGTAGCCTCTTGCAAAATATTGAAACGATAGATCCTGATGTATTTATTTTTATCGAAGAGGATTTATCGATTGCAAGGGATAGTTGGGAAGATCTTAAAGAGTATGCGAATAAATTATATGAAGGTACACAGCTAGGGGAAGAAGAATTAAATTCTATTGCAAGTTAGTAAGTGTCAAAGGAAGAATAGAGGAGAGCTAGCGCTAAAGGTCGTTTCATAACGATCCTATAGCGTTAGCTTTTTTTATTGGAATATTTATGAGGGCATGGTCCATTTCGTTTTCATTTTTTATAGATGTTTTTAGGAAATAGAACAAGGAAAGTCAAAGTCCAAAAAGTCCATTCAAAAAGCCACAGCCCCTAGAGGACTATGGCATAATATATGAATTATTTTGCAAAGCGATGGTTTCCAATAGTAGTCGTTACTTCACGTGAGAAAATCCATTCGCTCGTTGCTGTTTCAGGATTATAGAAATAAAGTGATCCTTTTCCTTGGCCTCTGAAAGCTAGCGCTTCTTTAACGGCTTTTCTTGCTTCATCATTAGGAGTTTGGTTAATAGCTCCATCCTTTACAGGCGAGAAAGCATAATATCCTTTTGATGATTTAGCATAAATGACATCTTTAATTGTATTTGGATAGTCGGGATGGTCAAGACGGTTTAAAACCACGGTTGCAACGGCCACTTTACCAGCATATGGCTCACCTTTTGCTTCTGCATGAACCAGCTTAGCTAAAAGTTCCTTATCAGCTTCAGAAATACTGTTAGGAATCTTGATTGTTTCGCCAGCATTTAATGCGCTACTTGTACGATTATTTTCTTCTAGTAAACTTGTAACAGATACACCATATTGTGTCGCAATTTTCCAAAATGATTCACCTGATTGAACCGTATGAGAAGTCGATGCATCCGTTAAGGTTGGAAGAGCAAATAGTCCCAGAGCTAAGCTTGTAGTTGCAATTAGTTTTTTTATGTTATTCATGTTATGACCTCCTAGTTGTTTGTGCCTCTAGTAAAAATGGTATCAGTTGTAACATACTTATTCATTACCAAAGTTTCCCTAGGAAGTTAGTAATCTGTTAATTACTGAAAATGAAAGGGTTTTTCATAGTGGTGGGAATGGTTTCCATTTATCAAAATATGGATGAAAATAGAGATTATGGGGGTATATGGGTATTATTTAACGTAATATTACTACTTTATTACAATGTAACTTAACGAAGAAATATTGGGTGTTCGACAAAGTCTACTTTTTAAAGCTTTACTCAACATTTATTGATTTGGGGACTTGTAGAAGTAACAACAAACTTCCATTTTTCTTTACCAAATTCGTATTCACTTCTTTAGACGAGCGATTAACGAAAAAAGTTTTAAGGTGGTCAAAAAAATATTTAAATCAAATGGTGGAAAGGAATTGTTGAAAAAGAGGTTTCATTGAAATGGATGGCATTATAATGTCATCTTTGAATTTTCAATCAAAGTCCCAACAATCGGAATCCTCGATTGAAGTTATCGTAATAGAAACGATGAACAATCGGAAACTGTTCATGTAAAACGATAAAGTACTATTACATGTACAATAAGAAATCTCTCGCAAGCTTTTCACCTACCTACAGAGTTTAATTTAGTTCACCTTGGAAGGGCTTTGAAAAGAACTCAGAGAAAGATGACCATTTAGTTATAATGATGTAAGTAGTGCTGAGGACGGCATTATATCTAAATTGAAAAGCCCAACTCATAATGAAAACAAAATATTTAATCAACGGCCACTTGTATAACTTGCCTAAATTTGTGCTTTTGTCATCTATTGTATTGTTTCACGACAGATGGCAGAGTATGCACAGTGGAGCAACGTTTTCGTATACTAAATGAATGTCGTTTTTCATCACGTTTTTGAATTTGAAAATGAAAAGATCATCGTGTAATAAAATGAAGAAGGGGAGAGTTCAGTGAATTTTAGCAAAGTGAAAGTAGAAGTGTTATTACCAGAAGAATACATAGAACCATTGCGAAATAAATTAAACAATAGGGATGTCTTAACGATTGGGGAATATGATCATGTTGTCTCGTATTCACATGTTAATGGATATTGGCGACCGAAGAAGGACGCTAAACCGTTTAATGGAGAGGTTGGAAAGGTCTCATTCGGAACGGAATGCAAAATGGAGTTTCGTTGTCCCTATACAGACATTGAAGAAGTGAAGAAAGTGATTTTAAGTATTCACCCATATGAAGAGCCGATTATTAATGTGTTACCATTATTGGACTAAAGGGATTGTCAATAAGCAACTATCTTCAAGGTAGCGCGTGAGAGGAAAAATTGACATTGGTTATCAACGTAAGTGTTCAAATGAACGTTAGGAGTTTTTCTTTTACGAACGTTAACAAAAGTAGAATGCTATTATTGGATAATGATAAACGTATTGAGTCATTCTGCAAATGATATCCTGCACTATTCGTTAAATTAATAAGGTGAAAAATATATGGAAAAACATTCTAATTTTGTTATTATGGAAATGGATAAACAATCTATTTAAGGGGGATGGAAATGAAAAAATTACTCTTCTTATTGGTAACCATGATGGTTTTGTTGATAGGGTGTAGTAATGGTTCGGATTTACAAGAATATGAGCATTCTAGTTTAAAGGATGATTTAAAGGGAGAGCCGTTTCAAGCAAAATTGCCGACAAAACTGCCGTTTGAAGTTGAGTTAGCTACATTTACCCCAGCTCCAACAGAAGAACAGAAAGAATCAATCCAAACATTTCAATTTGATGGCATTAACGGGGAGTTGTTAGATATGAAGGCCTTCAAAAATGAGGTGGATTATGGAGAAATTGATAAAGAAGAAGTAACGATTGGCGGAGAAACAGGTTATTATTTTGAGAATGAAAATGATGCGAAAATATTGATATGGATTAATGAAGGAATGAATTATGAATTAGCCACAATGGAGAAATCCATAACGAAAAATGATTTAGTAGAAGTAGCAAAATCAATCAAATAAACTTAGAGACATGAACCATTGCCTTTTAGAATGACGTTTAACTTAGCAATGGTTCATGTCATTTTTAAGATGGATATAGGTTTTGCAAGCGCCGCTTTTTTACTTCCCACATTGTACTTCAGTGGAGTGGAATCAAATGGTTGGTAATGAATATGAAATCGAAAAGAAAAAGGTTTATTAAAAAAGGGATAACTCTTCTATAATGAATGTCCTTCAAGAAAGGGTAGTGAAAACGTAATGACAAACAGAGTAAATATTATTCGACAAGAAGAAAAAGATTATCACGACTATTGTTACGATAACTATAAACTGTTTGAACAAGGCTCATGGCTATATAAGCCTGTTAAGTCAGTATTGGATGTCATGTCTTACTTTGAAGGTGTAGATGAGATGAAGGTACTAGACTTAGGTTGTGGAGTTGGTCGAAATAGTATTCCAATCGCCCAAAAGGTAAAAAAAGAAACGTCTAAAGTAGTTTGTGTTGATTTTCTTGATTCTGCAATGGAGAAATTAAAACAATATAGTCGAGAATTTAATGTGGAAGAAGTGATTGAACCACATCAAGAGAATATTGCAAACTTTGTCATTAAACGAGCTGAGTATGACTACATTCTTGCCGTTTCTAGTTTAGAGCATGTTGATTCCCGAGAACAACTGGAGAACGTGTTGAAGGATATGAAGAATGGAACAAGATTAAATGGTGTGAACTGTATAATTGTTAATTCAGAAGTCGAAGAAATAGATAAAGAAACCGGAGTTTCATTAGATGCATATATGGAAGTAAACATTTCTACGAAAGAAATGATGAATATTCTTAAAAGTACATACAGTGGTTGGGAAGATATATTAATCGTACCGAAAAAATTAGAATACCAAATTATGCGGCGCGGAAAGCCAGTGCTCTTTAAAACAACAGCCATTACTTATATTGTTAGAAGGAGTTAAAATCTGTCTACTAATGAGAGGGTTCATTTATCAAAAATACGATTTTCACCCAAAAAAGAACTTTACCTTTACTAATACCTATTTTCAAACGAAGAACAAACAAAACTTGTCCTTCTTACATATACTATAATAACTCTAATTATAGAAAGGAGGATAACGAATATGGTATTAAGAATTGTACCTACTATGTTTCCAACTGTACAGGATGCCATTGACGTGTCGAGCGAAGGCGATAGCATTAAAATACTTGCTGGAAAGTTTGACGGGTTTGAAGTCACGGTCGATAATTTAAAGATTTTCGGTTGTGGCATTGGACGGACGATTATTGAGGGGGCACCTGCACAAGGGAGTAGTAGTGGTGTGAGTGTGGGTGCTGAACGAATCATTCTACAAAATTTTACGGTTCAGGGGTTCGAATCTGGTATTTTTTTTCAGTTATCCGCTAATCAAAACCTTTTGAAAAACATTGAATCTAAAATTAACAGGACTTCTGGATTTTCTATAAGTGGAACCGACCATTTAGTCCTGGACTGTGTAGCGTTATTAAACGGGGTGGGATTTGATTTTGGACCCCTAGATGAAAATACCACACTATTTAGAAATAAAAGTTTCCAAAATAATACAGAAGGTTATCGTAATATTATTGAAGCTAGAAGAACTCGTTTTGTTAATAACTTGGCTAAGAGAAATGAAGGCGCAGGATTTCAATTGTCTGGTGATCGGCATCAAATTCTTATCAATACATCTCTTGAGAATACCGCACAGGGAATTGTGTTTCGTGACAACAGATATAATTTAATCGAAAATAAAATCTGCAATAACCTTTCTAACGGAATAGAAGTGGATATTTCTGTCGATAGCATCATCGACTCCAATATTGTTCGAAACAATGGTACAGATATGACAGACGCAGGCATCTTAGTTAACAATGGTGTAACTGGTAGCACGATTCGATTTAACAAAGCGAGAAATAATTCCGAATTTGACATTGAGGCTGTTCCACCTGCAGACATGAATAATACATTTGATGGAAACCAGTGTGGGAGTAGTGACCCTCCTACCATATGTGGTTCTTAATAAGCAAAACCTCTTTTTTTAATAGAGAGGTTTTACATAATATAGGAATAGTTAATATGTTCATGTGTTTATAAGTACATTTATTAAAAATACGATTTTCACCAATGAAAATTATTTAATTAGTCCAACCACACCTTGCCCTCCTTCCAAATAATATAGTAATTCTATTAACGAAGGGGGGAAACGATATGGTAATACGAATTGTACTGACTATGTTTTCAACGGTACAGGATGCCATTGACGTGTCGAGCGAAGGCGATAGTATTAATATACTTGCTGGAAAGTTTGACGGGTTTGAAGTTACGGTCGACAATTTAAAGATTTTTGGTTGTGGCATTGGGCGAACGATTATTGATGGGGCACCTGCACTAGGTAGTGATAGTGGTGTGATTGTGGGTGCTGAACGAACCATTCTACAAAATTTTACGGTTCAGGGGTTTGAAGCTGGTATTTTTTTTCAGTTATCCGCTAATCAAAACCTTTTGAAAAACATAGAATCTAAATATAACAGGACTCTTGGATTTTCTATAAGTGGAACCGACCATTTAGTGCTGGACTGTGTAGCGTTATTAAACGGGGTGGGATTTGTTTTTGGACCCCTAGATGAAAATACCACACTATTCAGAAATAGAAGTTTCTAAAATAAGACAGAAGGTTACCGTAATATTATTGAAGCTGCAAGAACCCGTTTTGTTATTAACTTGGCTATGAGAAATGAAGGCGCAGGATTTCAATTGTCTGGTGATCGACATCAAATTCTTTTGATTGCATCCTTTGAGAATCTAGCACAGGGAATAGTGTTTAGTAGCAACAGATATAATGTAATCGAAAATAAAATCTGCAATAACCTTTCTAACGGAATAGAAGTGGATATTTCTGTCGATAGCATCATCGACTCGAATATTGTTAGAAATAACGGTACTGATATGATAAACGCAGGCATCTAGTTAACGATGGTGTAACTGGTAACACGATTCGATTCAACAAAGCGAGAAATAATGTCGAATTTGTCATTAATGCGCCAGGCAATGCTTTTAATGACAATACCTTTGATGGAAACCAGTGTGGGAGTAGTGATCCTCCTTCCATATATGGTTCTTAATGAGCAAAACCTCTTTTTGAAAAATAAAGAGGTTTTACATAATGGAAGAATAGTTAATGTGGTGTTCATGTGTTTATAAGAATATATTAATATTAACAACGGAACCGTTCGTGTTGCCATTGGAAAACGAATATGATTTGACCTGATTCATCAAATATTCGATAATAGTAGTTTATGGAATAAATGAAAAATGTTGAAAGGTGGATAGGTGATGAATGGTCATATTAGAGTAAGAGCTGGGGCAGTAATTATTGAACATGACAGCATTCTATTAGTGGAATTTCATGATGAAAATGGATTACATTATAATTTGCCAGCAGGTGGCGTGGAGCCAAATGAGACGGTCAAAGAAGCTGTTCGAAGAGAAGCATTAGAAGAGGCATCAGTTGATGTGGAAGTAGGGTCTATTGCCTTTGTATATGAATATGCCCCACATGAAAATAATTTTAAATATGGAGAAACGCATTCTTTACAATTGCTATTTGAATGCTCAATGAAAGAAGGAAGTACAGCGAGAATGCCAAAAACGCCTGATACTAACCAAACGGGGGTAAGGTGGGTACCACTTACCGAATTGAACAGCATCATTCTTTACCCGAATATTCGACAGCAGTTGATTGATTATGTTGGGGAGAAGGAAAATATAAACATAATCGAAGAGATTTCATTACCGGAGTATCGGTAAAAGGAGCAAAAATTGAATTGTAAAACGGAGAATTATTAGGATTTCAACTTTGTTACAAGGGGTTGAGAAAATATTTAGATGAAGCTAGTAGAGATTCAAAGATAGTGGGACATTAGCAGAACTTTACTTAGATAAAATCCCACACTCTAAAATGAACATATACCCATTTTTTTCATCATTTTCTCAATCAATAGCCATAATAATTGTAAGTATTAAAAGAGAAATACCTACAGATACAAAGATAAAAGCAGTTACCGTATTATACTTACTAATATTACTCCTTTTTGCTATGTATGTGCCTCCTACGATATACATTATAGACAAAAGTAATAAAACTATATATATCCATAGTAACAATCAAAACATCCCTTTCTTTAATATTTACTACTCTTTACCATTATAATACAATCAAAGTTTTCTGCTGAGAACCTGAAAAATAAAAAAGCCTTATTCAAAGGGCTATATGTTACATATCTAAAAAATCATCTACTTTTGCACTTGAATCAATTCTTCTTAACAAGCACTTATCAAAGAAGCCTGCTTATGATCGGAGCTTTAGGATAGCAGAAGCAATCAAAAATACATCTAATTATATTCTTTGTCATTCAAAATGTGATTTAAAAATAGGCTAAGTGTGATGCTGTCACTTAGCCTTAAAAATCGAAATCTATAATTAGTGAAAGGATGTAGCATGACTAATAGTGATTCTACATTAAACTATGCTCGTTTTCATATTGTGATTGGGTGTTTGTCTACAAACGATGAATAGGCTTATCTAGATTTAATGTCAATTAACTTTATCATAAAATGGGCGAAGGCTTACTCTAGTCATACAGGCCTATTTTGATTTGATATTTGAATCATAAAAAACAGCTAAGAAATAGTTTTGTACTATAAAATCTATCTCAGGTAAAGCACTATTCTATAGCATCTAAAATATTGTGGGTAATGACTTTAAAAAGGACTTTATGAAATTTTATATTAATATATAGATTTACGTTATTAATCTACATCATATCTACAATATTTGCGAAAACAGGCTTCCTATAATTAGATAGAATATCTGCTTTGAAAAATCTAACTATCATTAGTTAAAATATTGACCGATTTCGTTTTTTTGTTTATAATCTAATTATCGTTAGTTAGTTTTTAGAGAATCATATTTTTCGCTGTAATGGTGAAGATAATAAGTAAAAAAATGAATGGAACGGAAGAGGCTCGTTCTATGGGAACAGCCATTTGACGAAGCACATAGAAAATCCTGATTTTTGGAGTGGTTTAACGAATGACCCCGAGCCAGAAGCCGGCAAAATAAACTAGATAATATTAGATCTAGATCAACGTACCAACAAGTGATAACACTAGAGAGGGAGTGCATAGTAATGGCGTGGGTTTTTCTTATTATTGGAGGAATTATGGAAATAGGCTGGGCCTTTGGATTGAAATTTTCAGAGGGGTTTACTAATATCCCTGTTGCCATTCCGACTATTATATTGATGATTTTAAGTTTCTGGAGTTTTTCAAAATCTTTAACCTATCTCCCTGTTTCAACGGCTTATGCCGTGTTTACTGGAATTGGAGCATTCGGGACTGCTTTTGTCGGAATGCTGTTTTTTGGAGATCCTGTTAGTGTGACAAAAGTAATCTTGCTTTTACTCTTAATCAGTTGCATTGTTGGATTGAAATTAGTATCCGATGAACCTGAAACAGAAAAGGAGAGATAATATGAGTTGGTTTTTTCTAGTTATTGCTGGATTAATGGAAGTAGGAGGAGTCATTTTCCTTAAACTATCGGATGGTTTTAAAAAGTTTAAACAAACAATAGCCTTTATATTGTTTTTAGGATTAAGTTTCTTCTTTCTATCCCTGTCACTCAAAGAAATTCCTATTAGCATCGGGTACGGTATTTGGACCGGAATTGGGGCAGCAGGAAGTGTTCTATTAGGGATGTTTCTATTTAAAGAACCAAAAGATATGAAAAAATTACTATTAGTTGGTGGAATAATCTTCAGCATTGTTGGACTAAAATTAGTGTCCTAGTATTACATTTTATTCATTAGGTGGAGGAGAGAAGTATGAATAAAGGTGAAAAGACAAAGCAGAAAATTTTAGATAATGCATTAGTCCTGTTTTCGACTAAAGGATATGAAGCAACCTCACTCAAGGACATAGCGTCAAGTATAGAAATTAAAGCTCCATCCATTTACGCTCATTTTTCTAGCAAAGAAGTTCTATTTGAAAAGGTTACTGAATATGTAAAGACGGACTATATAGAATTTATAAGAAAACAAGCAGTTGATTTACATTTATTTTCATCAAAAGAAATGCTTTATGAATTATTAGTAGAGTTAAATAAATACTTTTATAATACTGACTTAGGTCTTTTTATTAAAAAATTTGGGTTCGTTCCCCCAGAAAAATTTAAAGTGCTTCTTAATAATATGTATGCTGAGACAGAAAGAGAAATTGAAAAGCTATTATATACTATTCTAGAAGGGGATTCGAAGGAACGATTTGTCGATAAACAGTCGATAGTTACTTCTTTTCTTTGTATATTAGATGGGACACTTTTTTATCTGATGAATTTCCCTTACGAGGAGTATGAAAGAAGATTAAATCGAACTTGGGAAGTATTTTGGAACGGAATCGTTATAAAGTAAAGAATCGCCATAAATAGGGCAGTGAAAGAAAAGACTTTGTTATTAGTCTGACGGACAGTACACTTAAATATAAGTCATTTTAAAGAGGTAGTAAGTCCTAGAAAACGTAAGAAGCGTATTTTGATATTTAAAATACGCTTTTTTTAATGGCTTGAATACGTTGTTAGCGTTAATAAACGCAATAAGCACGCAAAATAATAACATATTATACCAAAAAAATAGATCTCTTCAATATGGGGAAGGAAAGTAAAGTTGAGCAATAGAAAAAACTGATTATCACAATTCAAGCTTTTTAACGGAAGCTAGATTGTAAAGATCATCAAAACTACATAATTGATGTAGTTCAAGCAAGCATAGTTAGAAACGGGCTGTCGAACAATCGTAAGTTCCCCCATACAGGCATTTAATGAAATAAGAGTTTATTGAGTTGATGTTGGCAACACCCTTTTATTGGATACCAATCTTCTATATTAGTCTGAAGACTATTTTTGAATATATCAATTATCTTGTATTGATCTTATCTTTTCGACATTGGAAGGAGTATGCCTTCATGTCGGGAATTATTTATTTCAAACGTATATTTATATTATGTATTTTGCTTAAAATAGTTGTTGCTATCTTGGTCAAGAAAAATCGTTTTACTAATGCCATAGTGTGTCTTCATTGTAGAAGTGTATTGGTCAAGAAAATGGTATATATCGTGGATGAACGCATAACGATAGGACGACTACTCACACGTTATTTTCTTAAGGTGTGAATAAAGTTAAAAAAGCTGCTTACAAAGGATCCGTGAAACAACCTTTATTAGTAGGTTATAAATACATATGTAGAAATGTTACAGCAGGCTGATTAATTTGAAAGTAAAATTTATTATGTCAAGTCTAATACAATCTCAGATAATCTATGCCTAATGATTAATTGAATTTTTCTTGCTTTTTCCTGAAATTCTTTAAGATCCTCTGCTTGAACCTCCCAAGAAATTTTTGTTTCTTTCTCTAATTTAAGGATTTCTTCTTCTATCCAAAATTGAGATTTTTCATAAATATCTTTCGCAAACCGTTCATCTTGAAATTCGTCAGGACATTTAAAGTTGAGATTATATAACCATTCTTGAAAATCCTTTTCACCAAATTCAACTAGTCTTTGTTTCAATACTTCAATTACGTTCGTTAAAAGGTTTTCTTCAAAGTTTTCTTCCTTCATTTTCTGTTCAAGCTTAGCTAATGTGAGGTTACTTAAATCCTTAGTATCCAACCACATTATGTCTTTTATAGTCTTCTTTAATCTCTTTTTCATAATATCACTCTTTCTCTCACTTCTAAATATTACCACAATGGTATCACAAAATTAGACGTTGCATATAGAAATACAAGGCTTTTTTTTCACTTAAATGGAGTTAATATATTTGTAGAGGTCAATTAGTAACTCACGATGACTCAAGGTGAAGAAAGCAAAATAGGATAAAAAAGTAGAAACTAAATTGAAATAAAACCAAAATAACCATATTAATGTGATCTTATCTTCCTACGAGTCAATCCACTTTTTCATCACGTTTACATAATTACAAAATGAATGATGAAATTTTTTCATTTAATGGTAAAATAAGAATGAATGTTCGATTTTAGCATTTACCTAGATAGTTCGGGTTCAAAAATAGTAGGGGTCATTCTTTAGAGTGGTCGTTAGACAACAAGTAGTAAATTTTTGCTAAACTGACAATCTATCATTGGGGGAGTAGAGATGAAAAAGACATTAACCATAATTCATACGAATGATCTTCACGGGAATTATGAACAATTATTACGACAATCCGCATACATAAAGAATCGAATAAGTGAACTGAAAGCACAAAATGAAAGCTATTTATTGTTAGACGGTGGAGATCATTTAGATATGAGTATTAACGAGTGTCTAGCTACTAATGGCGATATGCATTTAGATATGCTTGCTGATGTCGGATACCATGCGATGTCAGTCGGAAATAATGAGTTATTACGATCGACTCCAGCACTAATACGAGAGCTTAGCTTAAAGTCAAAGGTGCCTTGGTTATTATTAAATTTAGTAGAAAATGACGGGAACATAATTGGTGGGATGAAGGAATCCTTGCTCGTAACGCTAACGAATGATGTAAAGGTCGGGCTTTTTGGCGCAACCGATCAATTTGGGAATGTTTATGAAAATAAACATGACTTTAGAAATCGAGATACTGTTACGTCTATCAAAAAAACGGTGGCTGATTTAAAACAAAAGGGGGCAGATATCATTGTTTTCCTTTCACATTTAGGATATGACGCCGATGTGAAAATAGCGAAAGAAGTTAGTGGATTAGTAGATGTCATTGTCGGAGCGCACACTCATACTGTACTTGAGAGTCCGGTTGAAGAATCGGGTGTCATTATCGTACAAGCAGGATCCTATGGACAATATGTTGGGGAGTTACGTTTGATATTAGATATAGAGAATAGTAGTAATAAAATAGAAGGCTATGAAGGAAATTTAAGTGAAATAAAGCTGGAATCTGATATCGACCCGAGTATGGAAGCGATTTTGGAAAAGGGAAGAATGGAAACAAATGAGTTTCTTTCAGAAGTTTTAACTGTAAAGGATACCCCCCTTCTTCATAAGGATGTCATTCAATTAATGGCAGAAGCTGTTCGTGACCATTGGAATGCAGAAATTGGTCTAATGTATGGTGGCGCTGCTGTAGCAGGTTTACAATCGGGGAATGTGACAAAAGGGGATGTACTGAATATATGCAAAAGCATGCACTCTCCCGTATTGATTGAGCTAAAGGGTGAACAAATTTTAGGGTTAATTAAAGATAGCTATAAAGAAGAGGTTTCCTCAAAGCTCGTATATGGTAATGGGTTTAGACCGCACGGAATTCCAATCGGCTCTTTAGCTTTCTCTGGAATAAATTGGGATTATCAAGATGGTGTACTCTCCAATGTTACAGTAAACAGAGAACGTCTAAAGGAAGAAAAAGTATATAAAATAGGGACCGGAACACCAATGCTGTACGATGAAGTATGTGGATATTCTTCTGTTAAGGGGAATAAATTATTGGATGTTGGAAAAACAGAGATGGTGAAAGATGTGTTTATAAGCTTTTTAAAGAAAACTAACCGCGAATTAAATCCAGTTTAAAGAAATTATTAATCATTTATTTAGGTGCTTTTATGTTGTGAAAGCGCCTTATCTATTTTTCGTAAACGAAATATTGGGTAAGCCTTAACTATAGAGGAATTAACCAAAATTGAATTGCTGTCGTAACTTCATGAGAAAACCTTCCCAAAAACAAACTGCAGGATGATTGGGTTCTGCCCCCCAAAGCTAGTATTGGTCGAAGTGACCAGCCTACAATAGTAAAATTTAACGTGCAATATATAATAATCATCGCATGTGCTAGATGCCAATTCCTACTACACAAATGTGTCTGTAGTTCCTATTGAGGTAGAACTACTTGGAATAGTTCAACAGACAGAGATATACAGCCCAATAGTTAAATGCTTATGGAGACCCAAATGGCGATTTGTCTGGTGCATATGTTCATATCCACCACACCATAAAAATACGGTTGAAATGAGGTATATTTATGAATCGAACTCGAAAAATAATTAGCAAATCTTTAATTGGATTAAAAGAAATTCTCAATAATAATAATCAAATGAAAGTCCTTGGAGAAGAAGGAACTGTTTTAGATGTAAAATGTACTTTTAATGATCCTTCTAATACAGAAGAGTTAAAACAATACGAGGAATCAACGGGATTACTATTACCTGATGATTATCATGAATTTCTACTTATTCATAATGGAGCAATCATATTTGAATTATTACTAAATGGCTCATTAAACATCGGTGGTGGGCTTTATTTATTTTCTATTGAAGAGGTTAAAAGTACAAAAGAAAAATTGGCTTTTGAACAAAACCACTATCCAATAGCAAGACTTTTGGAAGGCCATCATTTAGTTGTAGATGTAGAAAGAATAAAGAATAATGATAGTAATTACCTATTAATCATTAATCCTTTTTTTAATGAAACTACAATTCTCAACTTAAATTTCGAGCTTTTTCTTGATCGATACCTTTTGTCACAAGGGTCATCCTTTTGGAATTGGTCAGTAGATACTGCCGAAAATTATTATAGAACACATAGTGATAATATCTAATACGCCTAAAGAGTTATATCTATATTGGTAAGACTAGTATTAGGGATATTATTCGTTGTAGCAGCGACAATATATTTTATATTGTAAATATTGAAAACGGATTGACTGCTTTTGTACCATTAATGATTGTTGCCCATTTGTTATAAATAAATTGGTTTTAGTTTTTACTGTTAAATTAGGAGAAAGTAAGTACTTCTTAACCCTACTAAATCTAATAGAAGCTCTTTAATTGTAAAATTCAATCTTACGTAATGAAGGGTTTCGCTGTTTTTTATAAAGGATGTAAGCAAGTAAATGTTCAACTATATTTAAATTCAGTATGGTTCATGGAGCCTGATTTACATAAAAAATCAAATCAGTAACAACTATTGGAGGGGAAGCTATGAAAGAATGGTTTGGGTCCGCTGCGGTTTGTATGAATGAAAAAAATGAACTTCTCATGGTGAGAAGCATTGGTTCTGAAGCATGGGCGGTTCCTTCTGGCGGAATAGAAGTAGGAGAAACAGCTGAAGAGTGTTGCAAGCGGGAAGTGAAAGAGGAAACGGGTTACGAAGTGGAAATTATTAACCGCCTTTTTATAAAAGAAACAGAAATAAAAGGGATACAAGTGAAAACCTTTTACTTTAAAGTGAGAAAAATGTCACGAATTCACGGAATCATGGACCCAGACGATACAATCATTGCAGCAGAGTGGAAAACTTTATGTGATGTACAAAAAATAAATCATGCTTATCCTGAAGATAAAGAATTTCTGATTAACTTAATGCAAAATGCTACATCATCTCTTATTTATTGAACGAGAATAATAGTTTTTTACTATTTAACTAGGTCCATCTACAGTTTTCTAGGTTAGAAAATGATACGGAGTATACGTTCTTATCAAGAGTTTGAATAATATTCATAATTTTTACAAAAATAAGCTTACCAATAGAACGAAAATGCGTAATACTATAGATAATGTTAGGGATTTCAAAAAATGATAAAGAGCTTGACCAATAGGAGTGAGTCGAGATGAGAAGGATTGGTCTATATGGGTCGTCCTTTGACCCTGTAACAAATGTGCACCTTTGGACTGCCAGCACAATAGCGCATCGCTGTAAGTTGGATTTGGTTATTTTCTTGCCTTGTTCTCATCGTAGAAGAGATAAAAAGATGAAAACGTCAGATCAACATAGAAAAAATCTGTTGGAGATGGCAATTGAGGGGAATTCCAAATTTATTGTTGACGACTATGAGATGAATCAAGAGGTATGGAAAATCGATACGTTTTCAACAATGAAGCACTTTAAAAAGCAATATCCCGAAGATGAACTATATTTTATGATGGGGGCAGATTTATTAGAGGATATAGGAGAAGAAAAGTGGGATAACAGTCAAAAATTAATTGAAGAAAATCGATTTATTGTGATGGCAAGAGAAGGTATTGATATGTTACATGTCATTAGTAAATATCCTATATTAAGAAATCAAGACGATGGTTCCACTTTCCATTTAGTCGATAAAGGGTTAGCGATGGAAATTAGCTCGACCTACATAAGAGAAGAATTTAGCCGAGGTGGGGAGCCTAGATATTTACTCCCAGAGAAATGCTATGTTTATATTAAAACAAATGGTTTGTATGGGTCAAAAGGTTAAGAATCATTGAACTTTGTCAAAACAGAAACGCTCCTCATAAGGTGCGTTTTTTTTTGTCGGAAGCAGTTGTGGAAGAAACATACTGATTTCCACGATAGAACGAGACAGGATAAAGGAACGATTAAGGATTCAAGATAATTTTAGCGTCTTAGCAAGGTCATAACCAATATACTTTGTACTAAAAGGAACAGAATTTTGTTTTACATGTTAGCCTACCAATAACGTTTATTTTAATGATGACATGATAGGCTTGTAATGAAACTAAATAGTTGTGATCATTTTTGCCACAATCATGACAGCTATTTACATATGAAAAAGACCACTCAATTGAGGTAATTGAGTGGCTTTCATGATGCTGACTTATGTTCACAATATTATGGAAAGAGCAGCTTGTTTAGCTGTAGGCGTGTCGAAGTTCTACCCATAAAACAATTATGGTCCTTGTTGCACGAAAACGAGGATAAAGCTTCCTATGATGGAACCGCCAATAACTGCTCCAATGATGATGGTAGTGCTTAACTGTTTGACGCTCTCTTTTATTGACTCTTTGTTATCGCTGTGATCACTCAAAACCTCTCCTCCTCCACATGAAAATGCTTAGAAACACTTTTTACAATTATTTTTGGTTTTCAGCTAATTTAATAAGGGTTTTGCAGAGTCTAACTAGACAGATTAATAGAACCACCACGATGATAACCACAACAATTAGTGTAAGGATGCCAAACACTATTCCTAATGTAGTGGGGTTAAAGTTACCGATTTGACCAAGCGCTGCTAATGTTACCTCAGCCAATGCAATAGGTACTAATAATAAACCTCCAAAGAGTGCCAAAGCGACGGCTAAACAACAGTCTTTATTCAAAGAGCTACCCAAGGTTTAGTTCACCTCCAAAGATGTTTGAGAGAGGATATCTCACTCTAATATATTTACATGCTTATTAAAATATGTAGTAACTTTTCAATTTAATTACCTCTTTTACCAGACATGTCAAGTATCATTGGACAACAAAAGGTAACATGGCTATCTAAATCTGTTCGAGTCAAATTTCGTTATAGTTCGTTTAATTTTTAAAGACACATAATAAGATAGGCTAGCTCATAAAGTGTAAGCGTGTTTACTAATTTAAAAATGAGATGATATCAACACGAAGAAAAAGAATGTTGTGCGTGTAAGGGTGTAGGCGCTACACTTTGTTGGGCTTCATTTTCGAACGCCATTGTTATTGGAGCAGCCTTATTTGTATTAGGTTTCGGGGAAATATGGGATGCTGTGGTTGTCATTCCTACTATTACAGTTTTGGTTATCGGGGTTATTTTTGCTGTAATATTGGATGTGATGTCCTTACCGTTAAATTTGTGCTTGATTGTTTGAAAGATAAAAAATCGTCATTAAAATACCGTTTTTCTAAAAATTTTTTGAGTGCTTCAAAACGAAATTAATGGTGAATAGTGTTTTCGTTCAGCTCTTTTTTAACCATCCTCATTGTAATTAAATTGGAATTATTATGAACGAAAAAACAATTGTAGTTCAGAATGATTTTGGAACCATTCAAGCTGCAGTCGATAATGCAGATTCCGGAGATATTATATTGGTGAAAGAAGACGATAGCCCTTTTTTAGGAAATATAACGATCGGGACGGATAGGATCAAGTTAATCGGAGAAGGGAAAGAGATGCCTGCGATAGAGGGAGGAAATCAAGGTACAATACTTGATGGGACAACGGGAGTATTAGTTAATAATTTATTATTCAAAACAATTTTGAGGACGGTTTTTCAGTAGAACCAGATAACAATACCTTTAAAGGAAATTCCGCTATTGAAAACGGTTTTGGAGGTGAATTTGCATTTAGTGGTTTTTTGTAACAGAAATCTCATTTAATAATAAGTTCAAAGGAAATACTGCTAATAATAATGCTTTTGATGGTTTCTTCTTTGAAAAAATACAGAAGATAATGATGTGTTCTTTAATCAAGCATTTCATAATAATGATACATATATCGAAGAGCTTGGTGATGACAATTTTAAAGAGGATGAATGCCTTAATAGTAACGATGCAGATAGTTGTAATTAATCATTCTTTGTATTCCTCTTGGGGTGCTTTTTTTGTAATAATCGCATTTTATTAAGTTAATACATACAATAATATAGTGAGTTGGAGGGTAAAGCGTTCTCCCCCCACGTGTTAAATGAATTTATTTGTTTAAGTCTTCTTTCGTGATTTTACTTCGAATATTTGTATCATGAGACGATTCGGTATCGTGCTTTTTATTGTTTGGATATTTGTTTTTACGTTCTCGATTATCATTTTTGTTAGTCATGATTTTTCCTCCTTTCAAAGTTCAGTTGTTATGTTTCCCAAATTATAGCGGAAATACTATAGAAAAAAGTCCGATTGTTATTCTGAAAAATATCGGACTTTTTGGTTAATAAGGCTATATTTTTTAAGATAAATTGGACTGTAAACATTCGTTATCCTTTCAAGAAAATGATTCCTACATTGTTGAATGAAAAAAGGCTCGGTTCGTTAACATTTCTTCTTGTTTTGTTTTTGATTCAGGGTGATTAGTAAACAATGATCTGATCATGTTTAAAAATGTTAGCAAATACGCTCTCTCCCTTCTATTTGAAGTAGTGACGGAAATAGGCTTTTCGGTCAAGGAGCTCTTCTTTAGAACGATTTAGTTCAGCTTGTTCAATGGTCCTTTTTTTCTTCTTTGTTGCTTTTTTTTGTTTCATTTTTTCTTCTTCTCCTTTTAATTTCTTGATACTATCATTTTACGATCCGCCTTTAGCTATTGAAACGAACTACGGAACGGATTCATTTCCGTCCTCAGACGGAATCTAATTACAACTTAATTTTGATGTAAGAACGTTAAGTAAAATAGTTAACCTCGTAAATGTTGTATGAATAATGCTTATTTCGCCATACGAAGAAAGAATTGATTAGAATTAAAGGTGCGAATGACATTACCATCAAAAAATTCCATATGCTACAGCAGTAACAATCATAAGGAAATAAAGGGTGGATGTAGTCGTTGAAAGCGGAAACAAGAGAAGTCCTACTATTGATTTACAACAACACTGTATTACGTAGAAAACAGGATCATCCAAATGAATATCTTCACTTTTTTCAATTTCGCTTAAGCATAATTATCGAATCCTACTCATAATGTAGAAGTGTCCTCGTATAGTAATTGAAAAATAATAAGTGGGGTGAACTTGGTGACGAGTAAAGAAGAGAAAAGTTGTTGTGCGTGCGAAGGAGTAGGGTCTGCTCTTGGGTGGGCTTTATTTTCAAATACCCTTTTGATTATTGCAACGTTAATCGTATTAGGTTTTGGTGAAATATGGTATGGTGTCGTGGTGGTTCCTACTATTGTTGTTCTAATTTTCGCGTTAATCGTTCAAGTGGTTCTCATCATCCTTGTAATAAGATTTGTCATTAAATGTTTAAAAACAAAGTACTAAATGGAAGGTTCTCTACAATAAGAAACAATTGAATATGATTGTCACTTACTTAAAGGAGGAACTAGAGAGTAATTATAGGGGAGTAGTTGGCCATACTTATATGAGGTCATTTTCGTAATAAGGCGTGAGGAACGCAGAAGACGACTATACGTTCAGTAATGACTGGTGAGCAAATAGAAGCTTTTACAACGAACACTTATCTCCCATGCTATCATAGACAAAACATAGTGAACCTCCAAATTAATTGTAGTAAGTAATACGGTAATGATAGGGCTGAGAAGCCTTTTTTTTATTTGTTATTATACTCAATGTTACCCTCCATTTTTCAAAAGGTATTCCGATGCTGCGACTAGAAATCATACTACTTGTTTTTGCCACCTAGGCGTAGTAGTAAATACGTATCAATTTTTATTTTAAATGGAGTTTAGTCCTTTTCTTTTTAAGTGCATAAACTAAAGAAAAGACTAAGTAAAGGAGGGTGACGATGGGACCGTTTGGAGGCTTTAACGGATTTAACCCTTTTAAGATGATGAAAGACGCAAACCCCTTTAATCTTCAATCACAAATGAAGGATATAATGGAAAAAAATTTATCGTTTGATCCAAAATCGTTGTTTGGTGGTTATGATCGAGATGAGGATGAAAAAGACTCAGAAAGTAAGACAGAAAGTTACACTGTTTTTGAAACACACGAGGATGTATATATTCGGATTCCGATTGATTCAACTGAAGTAAATCCTAAACGTATTAAAGTGTTTTATACGTCAAATCGAGCGACCATAGTTAACTACCCTGAAGATGGAAATCGCGAGCAAGTAATTTTACCTTGTACAGTAAAACGAAATGGAGGAAAAGCGGTATATCGTGACGGTGTTTTAGAAGTAAAAATGGTGAAGGATTGGGACCATCACTATACAGAAATTGATATTCATCTATAAAATGAAACCTTTTGCCATTATATACGTAATAAAGAGTATAGGGAGAGTGCTTACTTAATAGTCAGCACTGTAAAATCACACGACATTGTTAGGGGGAAGAAGATATATGATTTGGATTATATTGCTTACTCCATTTTTACTCGTTCTTATTTACGCAGGATGGCATGATTGGAAGGGAAAAAAATATAGTCAACAACGAGCGCAAAATGATAATGAGGACCAAGCATATGTAGAAGCTCATATAGCAATCAATCATAATAGGCATAGTAGTCATTATAGTAATCATAGTAATCCTGGTTCTAATGACTCAGGGGGTCAGTAAATACGACGCTTTCCGATGTATAGAATGATTTCTTTTTAGGTAGACTAAAAGGAAATAGACGGAAGGTGTTGTAACATATGGCAAAAGTAGAGGTAAAATGCTCAATCTCAAATTGCACGTATTGGGGAAAGGGAAACCAATGTACAGCAGATCGTATTCAAGTGGATTTAGATGCTCACGCTGACCATTCCTATGAGATGGCGGTCGAATTAGGTGAGTTTTTTCATCAGGATTATGCTGATACATCTGCGGAAACATGTTGTAAGACCTTTCAACCTAAAAAATAGACATTCGTGAATGGATGTCTTTTTTATTTGTTGTATTTTTCTGTTGTAGGTTTTGGTCTCGCTACTATGAGATGGGTGTAATTTCTTGAATGAGTAGTTCATAACGAGTTCTAGGAACTATGGCTAATTTTGGTTCAAATAATTATAAAGATTCCTGAAAGAAATTGATGCACCTACCTTCGGTAAATTGGATAAAAGTGTGGAAATCTTAAAACCCTCAATCAAAGTCTCCTTTAAAAATCTGTCTAAATTTATCGTCGCCCTCTCCGTAAAAAAACCCCTATTTATTGACTCTTACGTTACGTAATAATTTATAGTGGCAATTGAAGGAGGTACAAAATAAATAGCAATCGTTAAGTTCAGGTTCCGTTCCTAGCTTCAGGGCTATACTCATATGAATCTTTCACTCTTTCAATCTACCGAATCTCAAGTAGCACAAGTGAAAAGTATCGAATGGCATAACTTTTTTTGATGAATTGTTATTGTTTTTTAGATTAGGTTAACTCTATATTGAAGATGAATGCTTTACCTAAAATATTAATTAGTATAGTAAGGTTTGGCAAAGTACATGGGTGAGGCAATAAAGATTTCACAGATAATTAAAATTAGGTGGTTACAATGAAAATAATAATGGAAGAGACACTTGAACAATATGAAACATTGTTTTCAATTGAGGAAGGTAGAGAAGATTATTATCGGTACTCCATGATGAAACCGTTTGAAAAGATGTGGAGCACGATAAATGTTCCATTAAAAGCACAGCAACCAAATGGGTATGATGTATTAATGGCTACAAATATGCTTGGGTACCTTAACGTATCGGATACCGAAATTGGGAAACAGGCGTTAAAGAAATTAACAGAAGTACATGCTCTTCAAACCGCACATAGCTCTTTGAATGATTGCGTTAAGTTTATTGATGAGAATAATTTAAAGGTAAATGCTGATGAATTGAGATTTGGAGTGTATATAGCTGACCCAAAAAAGCTCGAATTACATAAAGGTTATTGTGGATTTGGAGGAATTCCAGGTTTTATTCAAGTATCTATGTATCCAAACTCTTATAATATTCCAAGGCTTCCTGCCGTTATTGCACATGAATTTCATCATAACCTTCGTTTTTCATATTTTGATTGGGACTATGGGAATGTAACACTTGGTGATTACTTAATAATAGAAGGCTTAGCGGAGTCTTTTGCAAAGGAACTTTATGGAGAAAATCTTTTAGGCCCTTGGGTAACTTCTTTTGATAAAGAGGAGTTAGACTATTCAATAGAAGTAATAAATGATTTATTAGATGTTAAAGGTTTTGCAGAGGTTAGCAGTTACATGTTTGGTGACCGCATTGCTCAAGAACAAGGTTACCAACCTGTTGGTTTAGCCCCATTTACAGGCTATGCGGTAGGATACCATGCTGTACAGTCTTTTATGAAAGTTAATAATGTGGGCATAAGTGAAGCATCCTTACTCAGTTCAGATAAAATAATAACTAATTGTGGACTATTTTCGATATAATCTGTTTATCAAACCTCACATTAACGAAGGATAATAACATTAACAAACATGACTTAATGTTTGTTAACCTTTTTACAAATGTCTACATAGAGTGCCTATTTATCGTTTATTTAAGACGATGAATCGAATCTTACCCCGCGACATAAATCCAAAAGAAGATTTTATGATATTCTAAGAGAGTGGAATACATTTTTAATTGGAGGAGAAACCATGATTAATCGATTACAAGTGCTACAACAGTATTTAACAGAGTTTCAAATTGATGCAGCTTTTATTAATTCTACAGAAAATATATTTTACTTAACTAACTTTTACATAGATCCACATGAACGTTTAGCCGGAGTTCTACTTTTTTCTAAAACTGAGCCATTAATGATCGTTCCGAGTATGGAAGTGAGCCAAGCGAAGGCAGCAGGGTGGGAGCATGAAATCATCGGTTATGAGGATCATGAAGATCCTTGGAGTCTTTTGCAAAAAGCAGTGAATAGTCGCAGAATCAGCGATGCTAAGACTATCTCTTTTGAGAAAGGGACTCTTTCTTATGAGAGAGGAGAATCATTTCAATCGTTGTTTTCATCGCCTACTATTGTTTCAATTGAAGAGAAGCTAAACAACATGAGGGTAGTTAAGTCAGAAGCTGAGGTTAACATTATCCGTAGAGCTGCTCTGCTTGCAGATTTCGGTGTAGAAGTGGGCGTAAAGGCATTAAAAGAAGGGGTCACTGAATTGGAAGTAGTGGCTGAGATTGAATATGAACTGAAGAAAAAGGGTGTTCGTCACATGTCTTTTTCAACCATTGTTTTATTCGGTGAGAAGTCTGGGGAGCCGCATGGTAACCCTGGTCATCGTAGATTAAGCAAAGGAGACTTTGTTTTATTTGATTTAGGTGTAGTTTTAGATGGATACTGCTCGGATATTTCACGAACAGTCGTTTTTGGAGAGGTTAATGAAAAGCAAAAAGCCATTTACGAGGTTGTTTTAAAGGCACAAATGGCCTCTCTTTCCATTTCAAAACCTGGAACACGAGTAGGCGATTTAGATATTACAGCGAGAAACATCATTGAAGAGAACGGATATGGTGACCTTTTTCCACATCGAATCGGTCATGGCTTAGGAATCAATGTTCATGAGTCCCCATCGATGAGTCAAAATAATGAAAGTATATTGAAAGAGGGAATGGTTTATACAATTGAACCAGGTATTTACGACGCTACTATAGGCGGCGTTCGAATAGAAGACGACGTTTTAGTCACAAAAGAGGGCCATGAAATTTTAACGAAATATCCAAAAAATCTACAAGTGATTGTATAAACGAATTGAAACAGACTCTAATGAAGAGTCTGTTTTTTTATTGTAATTTTTTTAATTCCTTTTTTAAATAAGCATTTCTTTTTTTTATAAACGTTAAAATTAATTCAGCCTCATTCAAAAACATATGTGCTTTGTCTTTTAAGTATGGATCTTTCTGAACATACGGGCAAATTTGTTCTTGTAAACTAGATATCTTTGTTTCCATGTTTCTTGTAGTAAATTCTGTCTCTAAAATGGACGTCAGAATTTCATGATAGTGTCTTCGGTATGTCGGAACGGCTAACAGTCTTGCAGATAAGGTATTAAATCCTTCAATTCGAACATATTCAGGGTGCAAATCTTTTCCATTCACATCTCGTCCCCACGTTGCATCATAATCCCAAGGAATTAATTGAAATAAATGATTTTTACGATTGTAATACAAAGCATAATTGTGTACAAAACCGTCAAAATTTTGTACACATACGATTCCAGCTAGCCACTTTAAATATTGTTCTACGTGTAAATGTTTACTAATCATCTCTTCAAATTTTGCTGGTGGCGTAGAATTAATATTGTAAATGAATTTTTCAAGTGCTAAATCATCAGCTTTATGACCACACTTTCTTTCGTAGCCAACTTTTAAGCTTTTCTTCACATCTTGATCAATTTCACTCATTAAAGAAAAATTTGCATCATCATTGACCGCATAATAGATTGCACCAGGTGGTAAGCACCTGTCTTTTAGAAAGTGTTCATCCACTGATTCTAAAGCCAAATATACACCTTCGTAATTTGAATTTATGTTTAAGGCCATATGATGTGATTTAGGAGAAAGAATTCCTAGTTGAGAAAAAAAATCTAATGATAATTTATTTCTGAGTAATGAGGGATCATTAAACTCTGAATTTAAATGTAGCTCCTTCACACCTTTGAAGGTTTTCGGCTTGTAAAATTGAATATGATACGATTTTTTTTTGAACTTTCTTATATGTGAGCCTCGATATACGACGTCTACTTGCAGCTTTTTTTTACGATTTTTTAAAGTTGCTTGAACAGGTACTTCACTCCAAATGTCGGAACGAAGTTCAAATAAGTCTAATGGATGGAAATGAAGGTGATAAGTAGGGAGATTTCGAATTGCCATGTAGTTCCTCCTTGTAGAGAGGTAGTCGTTAAATTTTATGTTAGCTGTCGATGGTAGGTCACAACTTCAGAAAGAAATTGCTATTTCTCAGCGTTTGTCACAGTCAAAAATGGACTTGGTACGTAAACTATTTTAAGGGGAGGCTATCCTATGTAAGCCATCCCATTTTCAAAAATGGAGGTGTTACGATGAGTGAATATCAGGAGGAAGATATTCGAGAAGCTGTTGATGATATGAAAGAAGGTGATTTCCACCGTTTTTTATTTGGTGAACCGAGAGGAAACCGCCTTACTGAAGCCAGTTCAGAGAGCTCACAAAGTTCGGAGGAGCCGGATAATGAAAGCCCTGTAACAGGTCGTTCGCAGTCATCACGTAGTGGAGATGTCACAACAGGTCACTCAGAGCGATCCAGTAGCCCAGAAAATGTGGAAGACCGTTCGAGTCAACCGGCAGATAAAAACGAGGCTCAATGGGAAAATGAAAGCGAAAATCAAGGGGCTGGAGAAGGCAAGAGCTATAAAGAATCAAATATTTATCGCTCAAAGAGTAAAAGTGGCAGGCGCAAGCGAAGAGGCAGAACGGAACATCGCTATTGGAAAGAAGGAAGCATGTGGAGATACCGAAGAGAGCTATAATAAGAAAAGTGTAGAGGAATTCCCTCTACACTTTTCTTATTGTTTCAAAGTATAGAAAGGGCAATAAAGACATAAGGATGAAAGGGAACTATTTTCTCTTCAATACGAATGTTCATTACGAAAAAACTTTGTTATTAATAAAGGAAAAAGAGGTTTGTTGAAGAAATCTATCATCATAAAATTAAATAGAAATAATGGAGGGTGAATGCATAGATGCTTGCAGAACTAGATTTAAACCAAAAGATTGTGAGTAAACAAGAATATAAGAAAGAACTAAAAAAATATCAATTAAAACTACTAGGGTTACAAAGGAAGCTTGTTGATCACAAATTAGGCTGTATTCTTGTTTTTGAGGGCTGGGATGCAGGCGGTAAAGGTGGAGCAATTAAGCGGATAACACAAAGTATTGATCCACGAGGTTTTGAAGTTCATGCAACGAGTGCCCCTACTCTGGAAGAAAAACAGTATCCCTATTTCCACCGATTTTGGAGTCGTATACCTAAATACGGGAAAATTGGTATTTTTGATCGCTCTTGGTACGGAAGAGTTCTTGTCGAACGAGTTGAAGGGTTCGCAAGCGAAGACGAGTGGAAGATGGCCTATGAAGAAATTAATCATTTTGAATTGTATTTATCCGGTAGGAATTATATTGTAATGAAATTTTGGTTTCACATTTCTAGAGAAGAACAAATTAAGCGATTTAAAGAACGCCAAGAGGACCCACTTAAACACTGGAAAATAACAGAAGAGGATTGGCGAAATCGTGATAAATGGAATGAATATGAGGTAGCGGTTGAAGAGATGCTTGATCGAACATCGACAAAGGCATCCCCATGGAATGTTATTGAAGGGGAAGATAAGCGGTTTGCTCGTATAAAATGTTTAAGGTTAATTACAGAACGTATTGAGCGAGAGTGTATAAATAGAGGAATCTCCCTTTAAGTTATCTCTATATTTTGGACCAAAACTCTATTCAACAGTTGGATAGAGTTTTTTTGTTGCGTAAATATTACTTGAAAATATTGTAGGTAGAAGAAGGGGATTCCTGTATAATAAATCCAAAAATTTCATTCTTTTTAATGAAAAAAACTTGCAATGCTGAATCGTTGATGGTAAGATTAACCTAATAAATAATAATTAACAATATGTTAATTATAAAAACCTTGAAATATGGATTTACTTTAGAAAGTTTAGTTAGGTGGAGTTGTGGAAAATGAATGGAAATAATCATGTCAAAAGTGAAGATGCACTTAGAGAATATAACGTGAATGAATTTGTAACACCTGATGGGTATACCTCAGATATTGCGATTTTCACCATTACATCAGAAAAGAAACAAGAATACAAACCACCAATAATGGAGCTCAAGATCATGTTAATAAAAAGAGCTTTAGTAAATGCAGAGGAAAAGCCTAATATTGAAGGGGGAAAATGGGCACTTCCAGGTGGATTTGTATCTCATAATGAAGCAGGGGGATATGATGCTGCACTTAGAGAATTGGCCGAGGAAACAGGAGTAAAAGGATTACATTTGAAACATTTCGGTGTGTATGACAAACCAGGAAGAGACCCAAGAGGTTGGATTATTTCTAATGCTCATTATGCGATTGTGCCTGAAAGATATTTAGCTAACAGAAAAGCAGCGGATGATGCTATTGAAGTGGAACTGTTTACCTTGAAAGAGGTATTCTCTTTATCGCTATCTTTTGATCATATGAAAATAATTGAAGACGCCATTAAAATAATAAAAAGAGATATTGCAGAAACAACAGTAGCCAAGCATTTTTTACCGAAGGAGTTTACCGCAAGTGAGTTAAGAGTACTGTTGCAATTAGTTATTAACGAGCCTGTTGTAAAAGAGGATTCAGCATTTTCTAGAAAAATAGGTAAATTACCGTTTATAGAGGTAGTCAAACAAAGAGATGGCAGCTTAAAAAAAAGCCAAAGAAATTCAAAAACGCCATCGCAATTATATAAATTTAAAGACATTAATGAAGAGGAATTTGTTAGGTCAATTTATTCAGCAAAGTATTAATTTAATTTTTGTGATCAACAATTAACAATATGTTAATTGTTAATTGTAAGGTTATTAATAAAAAAGGAGTGTTTAGAAATGAAAAGAGCCTTGATAAATATTGATTATACTTACGACTTTGTAGCAGATGATGGATCATTAACTTGTGGAAAAGCCGCTCAAGAGATTGAAGAAAGCATCGTCGGGGTGACAAAGCAGTTTGTTGAATGTGGTGACTATGTCGTCTTTGCCATAGATACCCATCAAAGGAATGATAACTATCACCCTGAAACATCCTTGTTTCCTGCTCACAATATAAAAGGGACAAATGGAGTAGAACTATACGGTCAATTAAATGCTTACTATAAAGAAATTAAAGACGTAGAAAATGTCTATTATTTGAGCAAAACTCGATACAATGCATTTTTAGGTACAGATTTAGATGTGAAACTAAGAGAAAGAGGAATTGAAGAAATTCACATTGTTGGAGTCACCTCAGATATATGCTGCTTGCATACAGCAATTGAAGCATTTAATAAGGGCTACAAAGTAGTGATTCATAAAGATGCAGTGGCTAGCTTTAATCATGTCGGTCATGAGTGGGCATTAGAACATTATGAAAAAGTACTAGGAGCCACAATCGTGTAGGTGCTGTATGATCAGATGAGATGAGGAAAGATTTTACCTTAAAAAATAAAGCATAGTTTCTTTCAAAAAAACAAAGTCAAAGATTATATTTCTGTAAAAGAGTGTTCAAAAGTTAATTGATAAAACATTTCATATTATTGGAGGGATAGAGAATGCCGAAAGAAATCCAATTAAAAATAAAAGGGGAAATCGACCGTTTAACAAACAAGACCTTTAAATTTGACGAACGAGTTGGAGATGGATGGTATTCCGCTGTGTATTTTTTAAAAACGAAGGAAATTGCAAAAAAGTATAAGTCTGAACAGATAGTTACTATGCAGTTTTTTCAGAAAGAAGAAGCTATCCTATGTGGAATTGATGAAGCTATTGCATTACTTCATACCTTTGCAGAGAGCCCTGAAGATTTAGAAATACAAGCGTTATTCGACGGTGATAAGGTTAAACCATTTGAAACTGTTCTAACTGTGAAAGGGAAGTACCATACATTTGGATTTTTAGAGGGAATTATTGATGGTATTCTAGCTAGACGAACGAGTGTAGCGACAAATGTTTATCGAGTGATTACATCTGCTAAAGAAAAACAGGTAATTTTCATGGGAGATAGGGATGACCATTTCAGTAATCAATCAGGTGATGGATATGCCGCTTACATTGGAGGTATGTCAGCTCAAGCAACCCATGCAATGAATGAGTGGTGGGGAGAGAAGGGATTAGGGACTATGCCACACGCCTTGATTCAAATGTTTGACGGAGATGTGGTGAAGGCTTGTAGAGCTTATAAAGAAACGTTTCCTGAAGATGGATTAATTGCATTGGTTGATTATAATAACGACGTCATAACGGATTCATTAAAAGTAGCAAGAGAGTTTGGTAAAGATTTAAAAGGGGTTAGAGTAGATACATCGAAAACAATGATTGATAAGTATTTTATGAGAAATCAAAGTGAATTGGGATCATTTGATCCAAGGGGGGTAAATGTACCGTTGATTAAGGCATTACGACAAGCATTAAATAAAGAAGCATTTCATCACGTAAAAATTGTTGTAAGCGGTGGATTTACGGCAGAGAGAATAAGGAAGTTTGAAGCAGCTAATGCAGGAGTAGATGTATATGGGGTAGGAGGTTCCTTGCTTAAAGTAAATATTGGTTTTACAGGAGATAATGTACTCATAAATGGGAAGCATGAAGCGAAACAAGGAAGAAGATTAAATCCGAATCCAAGATTAAAAAGAGTAGAGTTGAAAATATTTGGATAAAGCAAGCCACACGTAAGTGAAAGAAATACGGAGAACTAAGGGAGTGACGAACAGTGAGAAGGATTGGAATATATGGATCGTCCTTTGATCCAATAACAAATGTGCATCTTTGGACGGCAAGTACGATTGCTCACCGCTGTAAATTAGACCAAGTTATTTTTTTACCGTGTTCTAATCGTAGAAGAGATAAAAAAATGAAAACATCAGATATTAATAGGAAAGCATTAGTTGAGTTAGCACTAGAAAATAATTCTACATTTGTCATGAGTGATTATGAAATGCACCAAGAAGCATGGAATATCGATACGTATTCAACAATGAAATATTTCAAAAAATGTTACCCTGAAGATGAACTCTATTTTATGATGGGAGCGGATTTATTAGTCGATATAGGGGATGGGAAATGGGATAACAGTGAAAAGCTGATTGAAGAGAATCAATTTATTGTAATGGCTAGGGAGGGAATTGACATGCTAAAAACCATTAGTCGCTCTCCTCTATTAAGAAATCACGATGACGGTTCCACATTTCACTTAATTGATAAAGGGTTGGCAATGGAAATAAGCTCTTCCTACATTAGAGAAGAATTTAATAGGGGCGGGGAACCGAGATACTTATTGCCAGAAAAATGTTACACGTATATTCAAAACAATGGATTGTATGGTTCAGAGAGTAGTAAAGAGAAAAGTAAACAAAAAACGTAGAGACTGCTATTGTTCTAAGCTTACACACTGTAAATAGGTAGTCTGGGAGGAAAAAAGAGCAATGAAAAAACAAGGTGGAAAAACAATTTATTTTTATTCTTGGAAAAACGACTATTTTGAATTTAGTAATTTTAGTTACCACTCTATTGTAATAGAAGGGAAAGCGTATGCTACAAATGAGCACTATTTTCAGTCAATGAAGTTTTTACCTTCTGTAATGATCGAGGTGGAAGACGATCGTGAAATATCTTATCAAGAGCATGTAAGGTTGGCCCATACTCCAGCTATCGCAAAAACGTTAGGTTCAAATAGAGGATACAAAATATACCCCGACTGGGATAGTCGAAGAATTGATGTCATGAGAGAAGCAGTGAGGGCTAAGTTTACTCAACATTCAGATTTAAGAGAATTGCTTCAATCAACTGGGGATGCAGTTCTTGTAGAAGATAGTCCCTATGATTATTTTTGGGGTTGCGGAAAAAGGAAGACAGGTAAAAACATGCTAGGGAAAATATTAATGGAGGTAAGGGAGGAGATTAGAGATGGATAGTATTCAAAAAGAAATCATAAGTGAGATGAGGGTCAAGCCGGTCATTGACGCGAGAGAAGAAATTGAAAGAAGCGTACAATTTTTAAAAGATTATTTGTTAAAAAATAACTCAATAAAATCCCTTGTCTTAGGTATTTCAGGAGGTCAAGATTCAACGCTAACAGGTAAGATTGCGCAAATGGCTATTAATGAGCTTCGCAACGAAACAGGTGACGACCAATATTCTTTCATTGCAGTCAGATTACCTTATGGAACTCAAGGTGATGAGTCAGACTGTCACTTAGCAATTAAATTTATACAGCCTACAAAAGTTTATACGATTAATATTAAACCAGCAGTGGATGCAAGTGTTCAATCGTTAAAAGTTGCAGGTGTTAAAATATCTGATTTTCTTAAAGGCAATGAGAAGGCTAGAGAAAGAATGAAAGTTCAATATAGCATTGCCGGATATCATAATGGAGTGGTCTTAGGTACTGACCATAGTTCGGAAGCAGTCACAGGTTTCTTTACTAAACATGGAGATGGAGCATGTGATTTAGTTCCTTTATTCCGTTTAAATAAAAGGCAGGGAAAGCTGCTACTTCAAGAGCTAGGATGTCCAGAACAATTGTATTTAAAAGCACCAACCGCTGATTTAGAGGATGAAAAGCCGCAGTTACCTGATGAGGTAGCCCTCCGTGTTACTTATGAAGAAATTGATGACTTCCTTGAAGGAAAGAAAATTTCTGAGAAAGCGGCAAATCAAATTGTTCATCACTGGTTAAAAACTAAGCATAAGCGAAGTGCCGCTATTTCAGTGTTCGCTGATTGGTGGATTAAAGAGTGACTAGATAAAAAGGATAGTAAGATTCAATTGTTGTGTTTGTGTTCAAAAGCTGTCGCTAAATGGATTGAACCACACAGACTGTTTAGAGGGAGAAAATACATTTTTTAAAGTATCGGTCTAGTATAACGTTGGATAAAATTAATTTATCTTATCACTAATAAAGAAGCCATTTTCAACATGGCTTCTTCTTTTGAAAAAGAAACGTAATTAGAAATGTGCTTGAGCCCTTCGCTATAGCATGTATTAAAATTCTTCATATTCGTAACAAAATCTCTCAATATTCTGATTTGTTAATTTGAAGAATGAATTTTGAGATACTTCTAGCCTCAGCGCATCCTCTTTCTTCATATTTTTATATACACCTCTTAACACCCTACCCATTAACCCATGTGAAACGACAATTATTTTCTTTCTATCCTTAACACTATCAAGCCATTTGGTCGCTCGTTCTATGACAGAATCATAACTTTCTCCATCCGGCGAATGAAAATACCAGTTGTAGCTATCAGTATTTTGTAATCGTTCAGGCCAAGAAGCTTCGATTTCCTTAGTGGTTAAACCAGCCCAAGAGCCGACCGATACTTCCTTTAGCCTGTTATCCATCGTAACCTTGTCAAAATCATAACCTATTGTTTCGCAAATAATTTTTGTGCTTTGAATCGTTCTTCCTAAGGGACTCGAAAATATATCCCATTCCTTAGGTTCATCGATAACGGAGTTTAATAACCTAGAAATACTTTTCACTTGATCAATACCTTCTAATGTTAAAGGTGAATCAAGCTCACCTTGATATCGTCCTTGAGTATTAAAGACTGTTTCTCCGTGACGTAGCAAATAGATTATTTGATTCATATTAGAGGCCTCCATATTCTCTCGCTTTTTAATTCATTAACTATTACTTGGGCATAACGATTTTTGCTTTATAAAACATATAAAAGGAGCACCCTTGAAAGGATGCCTTACAATTTCTTCTTATTCTCTACCTGTTCTTTTCTTGCGTAAATATCAGCTTTCCAGAAAAAGCGATCTTTAGACGTTTCTTTGATCGGATTCAATACATTCTTTTTAACTAATTTATAAAGGTTTTGCCTGGTACAATTCAAGATTTTTGTTGCTTCAGTAGTATTGACTACTTCACTCCTAAAATACTCTGCCAGCTTTTCCCTTGATTCAAAGTTATACATTACTTCTGTTTCCTTTCGCTTACACGGCGTCTTGGTTTTGTGCTTATTTGATTACGAAGTATTTTTCTATGATGGTTAGTAGTCCCATCGTGACCCTTCTAACTCTTTTATACCAAATGAGGATATATATGTAAATTTATATTTTGATATTATAAACATAAATCTAAACTTTCCTAAAACAATAAACGCCTAGAAATGTTCTAAGGCGCTAAAATGAAGTCAAGTATGTAATTAGCTATACTTTAAAACGACAAGGGCTTACCCTACGAACCTAAGACCATCCACACTAAACGTTAGAGAAGTGATTTCGTAAAGGTAGTCCCAGGTATTGTGGTGCAACGTGCTGGAAATTTTTTACTGAAGGATGAATTTAGTCATCAACAGGTCAATATCAAATATTGAGAAAATAAAAATTTAGTCTTCGAAACATACGACAAACGTCCAACCATCCAAATGTAAGGAGCATAGACTAATATTGGATCTAAGGTATTCCATGTTTAGTCATACACCTCCTTTTTAAAAAGCTAAGTGCTCCCGCATCGCACTTAGCTTTTTATACGTTGAATATTTGATGACTCTCCCCTCTTTTTCACTTTTCAAAATGAGGTTTTTTTGCATTTGATACACATAATGCTTGAGCCATTTTATTATTGATGAGGATTTCAACTATTTTGTTAATCTTTTTTTCTAATATTATCAGCAATTTTATTAATAAATCCCAATATGATTCCAACCCCTGCAATTAAATATATAATCGTAAAAATTTTACCAAAATCTGTTTGGGGGGATAGGTCACCGTACCCTACTGTTGTTAACGTTATAACACTAAAATACAAGGCATCTATTAGACTGAAGCCTTCTACTGTAGAATAAAATATCGTTCCCGATAGAAGTGTAACGATGGTTAATGAAAAAAGAACTTGGAACTCTTTATCGTGTATTGCTCGAAGTAGAGCTTTGGTCATTCTGCTTAAGGTGATAAAAAACGATATCATTCTATTCCTACTTTCATCCGTTTATTTCATTAATCTGAGTTGTTTGATGTCAGTTGCCTTTACTACAGTAGCATATTTTTTTATATAAACATAGAGACGATGATGAAGAGAAAAGTAACGGTATTGCCTATAAAGATTGTCCTATGTGGTAAGAACAAGAGAAATCATAAAGCTGAATCGAGTATTTTTGTAAAGGGAATTCGTGAAGCATTGTTTCGAACAAATTACTTGAACATTTTCTGTAGAGCTTTAGTCGAAAGAGATTATAGAACTTTCTAGTCAATGAATGAAAAAATATGATATGGTAAATAGTATTACATAAAAAATAGGTGGGCTATTACGGTCCAATTTAAATAGTATTGCAGAGTGTATGAAACAGATATTGGAAGAGGAGATTAGAGAATGAAAGTAGATGTTTTGGGGGTTCCATTTGATAATACAACAAGAAAAGATGCATTACGTCAACTGTTGAACTTTCTTACGGAAGATCACAACCACTTATTAATAACACCAAATCCAGAAATCGTTATGGAGGCACAAGAGGATGAGGAGCTCATGAAGATTTTGAATGAGGCAGAACTTGTTGTTCCTGATGGGATTGGCGTTGTGTTAGCTTCAAAATTTGAAAAGAACTCTATTAAAGAAAGGGTTCCAGGTTGTGATTTGATGTTTGATTTATTTGAGGTTATGAAAGATATGGAAAAGTCCGTGTACATTCTAGGCGGCGCACCAGGAGTTGCTGAAAAAGCAAAGAGAAGGATGGGAGAAAAATATCGTAATCTTAACATCATAGGCGTTCATCATGGCTATTTTAATGAACAAGAGGAAGAAAAAATAATAAATGAGATTAAACAGCTGAAGCCCGATTTACTTATGGTAGGCTTAGGTTGCCCAAGACAAGAAAAATGGATTTACAAAAATAAACATAAATTACCTGTGAAAGTTAGTGCTGGTATAGGTGGGACGATCGATATCATGGCTGGAACAGCCAAAAGGGCTCCTATCATTTTTCAAAAAATGGGGCTAGAATGGCTACATCGCTTACTTGCCCAGCCTACACGAATTCGTAGAATCATAAAGCTGCCACTTTTTTTATTAACAGTATTAAAAAATAAGATTAATAGAAAATAACAGAAGGGTATCTTCATTAAGAATAGAAACGAGTAACGATAGAAATCGTTAGAAAGATAGATTAAATAAAGGTAGGAGTATTCTATGAAACTAATCATAGCTGAAAAGCCGGACCAAGGTGCTACATTGGCTAAGCCGTTTCCACATAAAAAAGGGAAGGGATATATTGAGATTTTGCCTAATCACTATTTTCCAAAAGGTGCTTATGTAACATGGGCGGTGGGGCATCTATTACAATTGCAGGCGCCCGAAAAGTATGATGCTTCGTGGAAGAAGTGGACACTTACCAATTTGCCTCTAATTCCAGATCGTTTTCAATATGAAGTTACACGTTCGAAATATAAACAATTCCAACTCGTAAAATCATTATTGAAGAAAACAGAAGTAACTGAAATCATTCATGCAGGTGATGCAGGACGAGAAGGAGAACTAATTGTCCGCAACATTATTCATTTTGCGAAAGTTAAGCTACCAATGAAAAGGCTATGGATTAGTTCGTTAACGACAAAAGCGATTACAGAGGGCTTTCAAAAATTACTCGATGAAAGTGAAACGAAAAGTTTGTACTATGAGGCGTATGCACGAGCATGTGCCGATTGGGTGGTCGGCATGAATGCATCAAGATCCTACACGTTACTGTTAAAGGAAAAGGGGATAGCTGATGTATTTTCGGCGGGACGTGTGCAAACACCCACATTAGCTTTAATCGTTAAACGAGAAAAAGAAATTGAGCAATTTACATCAGAACCATTCTGGGAAGTCATCGCTAAGTTTCATATGGACCAAAAAAAATACGAAGGGAAATGGCATCTAAAGGGCGACTCTCGAATTAAAGAAAAAGGCTTAGGCGAGAAGATTGCTGCCTTTTGTCAAGGGAAAAGAGCAAAAGTCGCTTCTATTGAAAAAGAGCGTAAAGAATATCAGCCCCCCTTATTATTTAATTTATCCTCTTTACAAGCAACAGCAAACAAAGCGTTTACGTTCTCACCTAAGAAAACGTTAGATATTTTGCAAAAGCTGTATCAAAAAGGACTGGTTTCCTATCCACGCTCCGACTCGAACTATGTAACGAAAGGCGAAGCGGAGATGTTTCCAGAAATTTTAGCAAAGGTGGCTGAAATAGGGAACTATAAAGAATTTTTCCCATTACCACAACCATCTATTTTACATAATAAACGTTATGTAAATGAAAAAAAGGTAACAGATCATTATGCCATTATCCCTACGGAACAAGTGAAGGACCCTAGTAAACTGTCAGCAGATGAAGAGAAATTATATGACTTAATTATTCGACGCTTACTTGCTGCCCATCACGAGAAAGCCATCTTTGATTATACGACCATATCCACACTCGTTGACAGTCGAGCAGAATTTATTTCAAAGGGAAAGCAGCAAATTCAAGAAGGATGGCGAAAAGTGATTTTTCATAAAGAGAAGGACAAGGACACGATTCTCCCACCTATTGAAAAGGGGGAGGAGGGAGATGTTCAAAAGGTTACGTTAAAAGAGGGGAAAACACAGCCCCCGAAGAGATACACAGAAGGGCAGCTCATTACGCTAATGAAAACAGCTGGAAAGCATATAGAGAATGATGAGCTAGAGAAAGTTTTAATGAAAACAGAAGGTCTAGGGACAGAAGCAACCCGTGCGGGAATTATTACAATGTTAAAGGATAGAAAGTATGTAGAAATTAAACGAAACCAAGTCTTTGCAACAAATAAAGCGAAAGTACTCATCGAGGCTATCGGCGACAAAATTCTTGCCTCCCCAGAAATGACTGCTAAATGGGAGCAAAGACTCCTTGAAATCGGTGAAGGAAAGGCTTCCCCAGGTGCGTTTATGGAACAGGTGAAAAAACTAACCATCAAAATTATTCAAGATGCTAAAGAAGATGCGACAAAGTGGAAATTTGATGGAATCGATACTCATTCCATTCAAGCAGTTAATAAGTTTTCTTTAGGTAAATCAGTGGGGATTTGTCCGCTTTGTGGTGGAAAAGTTCTTGACAAAGGAACCTTTTACGGCTGTAGTGAATATAAGTCAAAGCAATGTAGATTTACTTTATCGAAAAAAATATTAGGTAAAACTGTTTCGCAGACCAACGCTAAAAAGCTGTTAAAAGAAGGGAAAACAAATGTCATAAAAGGACTAAAAAAAGGGGAAAAGACCTTTGACGCAAGCCTGAAGTGGAATAAGGAAGAAAAGAAAATTCAATTTGATTTTTAACGAAGTTTCCTGTATTTCAGGAAATGATGGTTTAATCAATTTGCTTAAAAAGGTGGTTAATTGAATGGATGCTCTTGCATATGTTATCGTGTTAGCGCTAAGTTTTTGCTTTCTTTTATTTTATAAAAGGTATCAAGACTATTTAGTACCGTATATTATTTTTGAAATTGGATTAATCCTTTGGGTGATCAGCTTATTATTAGTGAAAGGATGGCTAGGAATCGGATTAGGCATTGTATCGCTAATAATCATCACGACCGGCATTATTGTCGCGGTTATAAAAGTCATGAAGAATCGTTAATTTTAGCGTCAACGCCATTATAATCTAAAATATGTATATGTAAAAAACTAAGGACACAGAGTGACCTTAGTTTTTTTTGCCTAGTAAGCGAAGCAAACGGCACCAACGATAATTAACAAGATAAACAATACAACAATCAACACAAACACATTTCCAGTTCCGCCAGTATATGGTTCAGGATAGCCGCAACCGCAAAAACCCATTGTGCTCACCTCACTTTAATCTTTAATATCGAATCACAATATATATTATGAAATCCATTCCGTTTTGTGAGGACTTGCCCGAATTTTGAGCGTCTAATTTTTGAAGCAAAGAGTGACAGGGTAATAAACCATTTATGATAAAAAGTTGGAATGATCTTTGCTTTAGCAAAAATTGTGAGGCTCATTCCACCAGTTTGAGGACGATACAAGGTTGAATGCCTACTTTTCGACAATATTGTATTATTGAAATTCTATCCAGTAACGTAATGCAGTTTGATGTTACTATATAAGTAAAGATATTCAGCTAAGACGCAAAAGTTGAGTCAATGACTAGTTTCGTTAATCGAGTAGACGAATGAATTAAAAGGGGAGTGGAATATATGGGGTGGTTTAAAAAGAAAACAAAGAGGTTCCCTTTAAAAGGTGACAAAATTAAACAACTGATTGATTCCAATGAAGGCTGTATTACTTCTAATAGAATAACAATTGATGGTTTAAAAGTAGGCTTTATGTATCGTGAAGAGCCATATCAAAATGGAAATCCTGATAGTGGTTGGAGGTTCTTGGCTGGGGATGAAAGCGATGAATATATGGAAAATACCGAAAACCATTCAGTTTATCAACTGAACACAATCTGTAATTATGATAAAGATATAATTCCATTTCTTAACTCGGCACTAGGTACTGTTTACATTCGTGACGAGAATGATAGATTTATTCTTGATGAAACATTAGAAGATTAATTTCAACAAACGAAAAGTACTCATACATGAGAACCATGTCTAATATAAGGGTCAGAAGAATCAAAATCGATTTTGTACCAGTGCTCGCAGGAAGAACGTTCATTCCTATATGCAATAACTTAAATTCAATTCAGCCAGTAGACGGTCGGTCACGAATGTTGAATAACGCTCCACATATTCTGGAAAAAGAAGATCTAAAAAGCCAATAAAATCTATGATAGGGGAAGTAAGATGAATAACGTTGTCCAAGCTAACATTACAGACTTAGATAAGGTAGTGTATATCGATAGTGAAGTAATCGGAAATACAAGTAGGAGAAGGATTGTTAAAAATGCTATCGATGAAAAGCGATGTTTAATTGTTAAGGAAATGAATGATATTGTCGGGTTTTTAATTTACGATACTCATTTCTTCGAATGTTCCTTTATATCACTGATTATTGTTTCTCCATCAAAAAGACGTAAAGGATATGCAAGCCAGCTGATCGATTATATGATGAGTCATTCACCTACTACTAAAGTATTTTCATCTACTAATCGCTCTAACGAACGTATGAAGCTAGTATTTGAGAAGAAGGGGTTTAGTCAAAGTGGAATAATAGAGAATTTAGACGAAGGAGATCCTGAGATTATCTATTATAAAACAAGATAGTATTCTTTTCCAAACACAAGTAGGACATCAAGCAATATAATTAAAACGGCTATGATACATGGAAAAATCTCAAAAGTACTACAGAAAGTTAGCATCGAATCTAAAAGGGTAGTACAAACAGAGATTGTGAGAGTTCTAAATACAGCCAAATAATTTTATGAACAATCAAATAAGGTCAGATAAGTGATGCTTGACGCCACTTTAGATGGCAAGACATCAAGAACAACTTTTTTGAAGTTCTAAAGGTAGGAAAAAGGATTTATGGCATCACCTAGTTGACTTATGATTTCGACAGAAGAAGTTGAGGAATTAATATATTAGTATGTTGGAGCAGACAAAATATATCGGTGTAACTAAGAAATGGTCTTCAGGAGAAGAAATAGTATAAAAAAAAAGGACTACAGGTGAACAACTCTATTCAGTGCTCAAAAAAAGAAAGGTACTCCTAACGTTCCAAAGCCACCACATATTACATTTGTATGTTGAAAAAAATGTTAGATTCACGTTTAGGAGTGGTGAATTTTTAGATGGGGAATATGTAGAAGAAATAGGTGAATGGTTTGATGATCAAATAACAATAGTTATTTTTTGTCCAAAATTTTTATTGACTGATAGTGTTGCTATTACTTCTAAAAAAATAACCAATTTTAAAGCAATTCAAAATTAACCACAGTCAAGCTAGTAGGCTTGGCTTTTTGAATACATGGTTTTAATTAGAACAGTAAATGGAAAAATTCTCTTCCTTTAAAAAATATGGGGATGTTTATTCTGTGATAATTAGTGGGTAAAAAAGAAAGGGTGAATGGAGGGTAACGATATATATATTCCAATATGTAAAAATACGTTTAAGAGTCTAAAATTACGTAATATTAATATCATCGTGACGACCAATGGATTCGAGCGTTCTATTGAGAACTATGCCAAACGAACCTAGTCAAAGTGAAATCTTATGCAATATGAAATTGAGCGTAAAAAAAACCATTCTTTTCATTGGAAGAATCATGGTTTTTATACTTTGCTCGATATAAATAGTCCTTTTTTGTTTTCGTTCTTCTAGTCCTCATATCTGCTTTTGCGAATGGACTTCTATCTACCTCTGGATTACGTTTTCCCTCTCTAGCTAGTTTTTCCCGATATTTTTTGGCATTTGATTTTCCCACAATAGCCACGCTCCTTTTTATCTTTGCTCTTAAGAATTTCATATCCACTCCATTTACTCCGAAGGGATTGACTTTAGTTTAATACGAATCCGCTGAATTGAAAACTATTTTTTTCTCTTACAACATAATATTTTACAAAAACTACGCATAAAGAGTGCTCAGTATTTGTCGAAAATTCACGAAAATTCCGGTTTGGATTTTTTCTATTTTCTTCTTGTCATCTAGTCAATAGAACGTTATAATAACTTCAGGCACTATAGATTGTGTCTGAAAAATTTATTGTATACTATATATAGTGATAAGCCAGTAATGAAGGTGTCAATTTAGACGTAATAGGGAATTTGGTTATAATCCAAAACTGTACCCGCAACTGTATGTGCTGACGAAATAAGGGAGACCACTGTCGAATAGACGGGAAGGACTTAAAGTAGGGTGAAAGCACGAGTCAGGAGACCTGCCTTTATGAATACGTAATATCTTCTTCGGGAGTTGAGAAGGTAGGACGATGGTAGTAAATAAGCATGTATATATGCTTTTCATTTACCGACGTTCTGACCCACTCTCCTAAGAGATGGGTCTTTATTTATTCAACTACATCCGCTTTCAATCTCGTGTTGATAAGTCAGAGATTAATATTTCGTCTAAATCAAGCAAGAGATAGCCAACTAAAGGAAAACATGAGACATGGCACGAACCTCTTAGGCAACATATCTCGATGAAATTTCCGCGACCGACGCGATAAGACATACTAAACACTGAATTCTATCATAAACAGGAAGATTATTCGACCCATAGCCTTGATCGGTATTTAGATTTATCGTCCATAGCCGTTGTTGTGAAAGTGCAAAGTAGTTTTGGTGTATAAAACGTCATAAATCATGTAGGTGTAAAAAGACAGTATTGGTGTTCCAAAACCCGACAAAAACGATTACGACATGTAAAAACGGATTATCAATGAAATGAAAATGAAGAACAAAGGGTGGGGATCAATATGGGAAATTCTCAAGTAAAAACGACAAGGGATATCATGGAAGATTTGGTTGCATTAGAAATGGCCTTTCCACAGCTATCGTTTAAAGAATATCAAGATAAAGTTTGGACGAGTATGACGGAGACGTCAAACGCTTCAATGGATGATTTTCTCATTTTAGCTGCTCTTGAGCGCATTAGCCAATTTGAACCAGATTGGACATACGTTGCCGCTAGAGTATATCTTAACCGCCTTTATAAGCAGTCATGTGAGAATCGACAAACAGAAAAACCGTATGACTCTTTTTATGACTTGGTTAGCTCGTTAACGAGCAAGGGGCTATATAGCGAAGATTTACTCACTTATTATTCGAAGGAAGAGTTTAATCTTTTACAGGTAGAGCTTTCACCAGAAAAAGATGAGCTATTTACATATATAGGATTAGTGACACTAGCAGAAAGATATCTTGCAAAGAGTCATCAAGGTGAAATATTTGAGCTACCACAAGAACGTTTTATGATTATTGCAATGGAATTGATGAAATTAGAAACAAAAGATAAAAGAATCGCATTGATTAAGGAAGCGTATTGGGCTTTATCAAATCTATATATGACAGTTGCCACTCCAACGCTTGCAAATGCAGGGAAAAACCAAGGCCAATTGTCAAGCTGCTTTATTGATACAGTTGATGATTCCTTGAGAGGTATTTATGATTCAAATACTGATATTGCAACGCTTAGTAAAAATGGCGGAGGAATCGGTGTTTATTTAGGGAAAATTCGTAGCAGGGGCAGTAGTATAAAGGGATTCAAAGGCGTTAGCTCTGGGGTTATTCCGTGGATGAAACAACTTAATAATACAGCTGTTGCAGTAGACCAACTAGGTCAACGTCAAGGTGCGATTGCTGTCTATTTAGATATTTGGCATAAAGACATACTTTCCTTTCTAGATACAAGGCTAAACAATGGTGATGAAAGGCAACGAACACATGATTTATTTACTGGTGTTTGTATCCCGGATTTGTTTATGGAAGCTGTTGAGAAGCGCGACTCGTGGTATTTATTTGATCCACATGAAGTAAGGGAAAAATTAGGCTACTCCTTGGAGGATTATTTCGATCAAACGAAGGGAGATGGGGAATTCCGCCAGCGTTATTGGGAATGTGTACATCATCCAACCTTAACAAAGGAGGAAGTACCTGCGATCGAGCTATTTAAACGAATTATGATTTCTCAGCTTGAAACGGGGACACCATACATGTTTTACCGTGACACGGTCAATAGAATGAACGCCAACCATCATCAAGGTCTAATCTATTGCTCCAATTTGTGTACAGAAATTACACAAAACATGAGTGCGACCACATTTGAGTCAGAAAAAGTGATTGATGGCCAAATTGTTACAGCTAAAAACCCAGGTGACTTTGTTGTTTGTAATCTGTCTTCCATCTCCCTTGCCAAGAGTGTTAAAGCGGACGTGTTAGAACGGTTAATTGAGATACAAGTCCGAATGCTTGATAATGTCATTGATGTCAACACGATTCCATTACCTCAAGCGGAGCTAACGAACCAAAAGTATAGAGGAATCGGCCTAGGCACATTTGGCTGGCACCATTTGTTAGCTTTAGAAGGAATTAAATGGGAAAGTGAACAAGCAGTAGAGTATGGAGATCGAATTTATGAAAAAATTGCTTATTTAACGATTAAGGCTAGTGTGGAATTGGCGAAGGAAAAAGGAGCCTATCCAGCTTTTGAAGGATCAGATTGGCAAACAGGCGCTTATTTCTCAAAAAGAGGGTATGGCACAGAAGAGTGGGCAGAACTGCAAACGGATGTTCAAACATACGGAATTCGTAACGGCTATGTGATGGCGATTGCGCCAAACTCATCAACCTCAATCATTGCAGGGTCAACTGCTAGTATTGATCCGATTTTCCGAAAAGAATATTCAGAAGAAAAGAAGGATTACAAAATACCAGTGACAGCACCTGACCTTTCACCAGAAACAACATGGTATTATTCGAGCGCCTACCAAATTAATCAACATTGGAGTATTAAGCAAAATGCGATGAGACAAAGGCATATTGATCAGTCGATTTCCTTTAATTTGTATGTTTCCAATGATATTAAAGCGAGAGCTTTGCTTGATTTGCACTTTGATGCATGGAATTCTGGCTTAAAAACAACCTATTACACTCGTTCAACCTCGGCTGCAAACATTGAAGAATGTGAGAGCTGTCATAGCTAAGAAGGAGGAAATGATGACAAATTTACAAAAGAGACGACTTATGGATCATGATGCACCTAATCGAAGTACGAATATTGTAAACGGAAGGAATTCAAATATATTAAATTGGGATGATGTACGCTTTCCTTGGGCTTATCCAAAATACAAACGAATGCTGGCTAACTTTTGGACTCCCTTTGAAATTAATATGTCCAAGGATATAAAGCAGTTTCCCATGTTAACACCGAAGGAGCAGGAATCATTTTTAAAAATTATTGGGCTCTTAGCATTATTAGACAGCATTCAAACGGACTTTGCTGGAAAAGTAGCAGACTATTTAACGGACTCTAGTTTAAATGCTTTGATGATTATTCTAGCTCAGCAGGAAGTAATCCATAATCATTCCTATAGTTATGTATTATCGAGTATTGTAGATAAAAAAACACAAGATGAAGTATTTGAATTTTGGAGAAGTGAACCTACCCTTCAAAAAAGAAATGATTTTGTTACATCTGGGTATCAAGACTTTGTTGAAAAACCGTCAATTGAGTCGTTATTAAAAGCTATTATTTTTGATGTTATTTTAGAAGGGTTGTTCTTCTATAGTGGCTTTGCCTTCTTTTATCACCTTGCAAGAAATCAAAAGATGGTCGCTACGAGCACGATGATTAATTATATTAATCGAGATGAACAAATACACGTCGGCCTTTTTGAAAAGATCTATAAAGAGGTGTTAAAAGAGAACCCTCAATATGATACCGAATCTCTTAGACAATATGGTACAGACACGTTCCGTGAAGCTGCCTTATTGGAAATAGAGTGGGGAAAAGAAGTCATTGGTGATGGAGTAAAAGGAATTCTTCTTTCTGAATTAGAAGCTTACATTAAGTTTATGGCAAATAAAAGAGCAGAACAGCTTGGATTTGATGCGCCTTTCGAAGGATATCGGACCAATCCGATGCGCTGGATCATAGCGTATCAGGAAGTAGATTTAGGAAAAACGGACTTTTTTGAACAGAAATCCAGACAGTATACAAAGACGACAGATAGTAATGGATTTGATGAATTATAGTACGAGAGGGCTGGACAATAAGTCGATTTTTCGACTATTGATCGGCCTTTTTTTATACCTTTGTAATAGGTTCAGGAGTGAAATACTGACAACTGAATAAGTTTATTATTCTATACCTAATCTAGCTTTTTATAATACGATGAAGATATCATATTGGTACGGATTGGGCATCATCTAACTTTCTTAAACGATATTCTCTTATTCTATCTGTTTGTTTATAAATAATAAGGAGTAAGAGGAGAATACCACTACCACCAATTTGTAAAAGGAAATCACGTTTACAATTTTAGAAGTGAACAAGTTCTATTAATGTGTTACCCCTTCCGTTATTTCTGTCCAACAGGACAAATGAATAATGAGCAAGTTTACTTGTTTAATTCGAACGTTCCCCGTGTTTTCCTCATATACTAATATACACCCATGTAGGTAGTTGTGAGGGAAACAGAGGAGAGAGCAATGTGAGAATCACCCTTTATTTCATCATAATGGTGATGACCGCTTTTTTTCTGTACATGCAGTTCGCGAACATCGTATTTCAAAATCCTTCTCCATTTACAAAAGTGATTGCTCATCGTGGAGCTTCAGGATTTGCACCAGAAAATACACTGGCAGCATTTGATTTAGCCGTAGAAATGAAGGCGGACTATATTGAGTTAGATTTACAAATGAGTAAAGATGGAGAACTAATCGTTATTCATGACCCATCAGTGGAACGGACAACGAATGGTTCTGGGCTTATCCAGGATTTAACCTACGAAGAAATTCTTCAATTTGACGCTGGTAGTTGGTTCCATCAACAATTTTCGGGTGAGAAGGTACCCACCCTTAAGGAAGTATTAGATCGATATGTTGGAGAAATCGGCCTACTCATTGAACTTAAAGAGCCATATCGATATCCAGGAATTGAACAAAAATTAGCTATGGAGTTAACCCCTTACCTTGACCAAAAAGGGGAAAATAGCTCGATCGTTGTTCAATCTTTCGATATAGAGTCTGTTCAATTGTTTCATGAATACGCCCCTACGATTCCGATTGGTATCGTCATTTCAAAGGATAACTTTCAAGGGGTAGAACAATTATCAGATTTCGCAATATTTGCCGATTTTATTAGTCCAAGTAAAGGGGTTATAAGTAATCGTTTCATTCAGACAACAGAGATGTTGGAACTTGAAACATACCCTTGGACAATAAAAAATCAAGAGATGTATAAATGGCTTTATAATATAGATGTGAACGGAATTATTACGGATTATCCTAATTATGAAAATAAATCAGAAAGGTATATGAATTATATCTCTACGGCTCTTATTATATGCTTAACGATCCCTTTTGCTACTGTTAGTTTAATGGAGATGGTCGTCTATTTATGGAACCGGAGAGGGTGGCGAAAGAAGCGTTAGATAGCATTGCAATAATAGGTTCATACAGGTTCTAGATCGTGTAATGATTTCACAGTAATGAAAGTAGGTCATTTATCGGAAATGTATCATTGTTGCTGATAATCTACGTTATCAGAGAATATTCCCGATAATCTTGCTATTTATATGGCGTTAGAAAAAGGTGGGGTATCACCCCTACCTTTTTTCTGTCTTATCACGTTGGTCTTTATTATGCTTATTGCCTTTACTGTTATCGCCACTCTGTATTTCTGACGCAAATTCGGTATTTCCTACTCTAGGGGAGTTTTGATTACGGCTACCGTTATTGTATTTTTTCGTCATTCGTTTCCCTCCAGGTCATAAATGATTAGCACAGCAGGTAGTATATACATCAATGTGATTTTTATGCATTTATGGATGCTCCTATATTAAAAATACAGTTGACAGAAAATAAGTAATTAATGAGAAATAGCCATTTTCCTTTATTGTTATCCAGTCTGAAAAACTGTTTATTTCGCATAATTAATTGATACTAATTCGATTTGTTTAGGGTGCGAATATTTTGTGTGCTTGAAGCTTGTCTTGATTTTCAAGAATCTCGGCCAATTGCGGAGATCATTGCTCCTTCTTTTAAGTAAAGGAGTATTTGAGGCGTCAATGGAGGTATACCAACTTCTAAAGTGGTGTTTTAGCTATAAAGCAAGAACGACAGCAGCATTTACAATAAACAACTAGAGGTAGAAGTCATGTGCATTTTTTCATTTTTTTCCGAGACGAATCTCTCTTTAAACATTTCTTATATGGTATGACAAGTTATCTGAAAGGGTTCATAGATATGTACAAAATGTTTAGGGGGTGGTGAATGCACACTCTTCAAAACTGTTAAAAGAAAAATTTCATTAAACAAGAAAAAACGTGTTATTTAGTCTAACTGATAAAGTGTCAATGTTTGGCCGTGAAGCTAATTCACATCAGACATTACTTTGTTATGCCATTGCATACAGCATGCTATTTCGACTTCTGTATTGGCAGAGATAATGAATGTAACACTTAAAAATACTGAAGAATAATCGACATTGATTGCTGGGGTGAAGAGGAGGGAAACATATATTTCATTAAGAACATTTATTAAGGAAAAATTAAATCAAAAAAAATTGATTTAATAATTGCGTACAGAGAAAATTACTGATATACTACAAATATCAAAAATATTTGATTTAATAAAAACAGATTTAAGCGCGATTATGATTTATAATGGGTTGGAGATATACTTAACTAGGTAGTAATTAAATTAATGCCCATTTTTATCATTAATTAATCAATTTTTTTTGATGTTTAAATCAATTATTTTTGATTAATAAATTAGTTAACTTATTATAGGAGGTAATGGAAAATGAAACAAATTCAAAACGACTCTTTCCCAGTTGCGATAATTGGTGGTGGACCAGTTGGTCTTGCTACAGCTGCTCAGCTAACGAAAAAAGGAGAGAACTTCATTTTATTTGAAGCAGGAAAGACAATTGGATCCAGTGTTCTTGAGTGGGGACACGTAAGAATGTTTTCGACTTGGAAATATAATATTGATAAAGCTTCAAAAGAATTACTCGAACATTCAGGGTGGCTAGCTCCAAATGAAAATGGTCTTCCAACAGGTAAGGATCTAGTAGACAAGTATCTTCACCCTTTAAGCAGCTTACCAGAAATAAGAGAAAACATTATGCTAAATGCAAAAGTGGTAGGAGTTGCGAAAAAAGGGTTAAATAAATTAAAGACAGATCAAAGAGAAGATGTTCCTTTCGAGGTTTATGTGGAAATCGATGGAGAAATGAAAATGTTCACTGCAAAAGCAGTAATCGATTCGTCTGGAACTTGGAAAAGCCCTAACCCTTCTCTTTCAAACGGTATTTGGACAAAGGCTGAGAAACAATTAAAAAATCACATCCACTACGGAATTCCGAATGTGAATCAATTAGAAGAGCGATATAAAAATAAAACGATTATGGTTGTAGGAAGTGGGCATTCAGCCATCAATTCCCTTCTCGACTTTGCCAAATTAAAAGAAAAATATTCAGATACAACGGTATATTGGGTCATTCGAAAGAAGCATGTAAGTGAGACATATGGTGGGCAGGAAGATGATGAGTTACAAGCACGTGGAGAGCTTGGAATTAAGATTCAAAAATTGGTGGAATCAAACCAAATTAACGTAATTACTCCTTTTTATATTCGTGACCTTCAAGAGAATCAGGGGAAAATTAGTGTGTTTGGAGAACTAAACAAAGAAGAAATTACGCTAAATCATATTGATGAATTAGTTGTTAGCACGGGGTTTAGACCAGATGTAACCTTTTTAAACGAAATTAGGTTAAACCTTGATCCTGCGGTTGAGAGTGTTGAAGCTCTAGCTCCTTTAATTGATCCGAATATTCATAGTTGTGGAACTGTAAGGCCGCATGGGGAAGCAGAGTTACGACAACCGGAAAAGAACTTTTATATTGTGGGAATGAAAAGTTATGGAAGAGCACCAACGTTTTTACTCGCGACTGGGTATGAACAAGTACGTTCTGTAGTGGATTATCTATCCGGAGATTTAGCAAGAGCAAAAGAAGTGCACTTAGATTTACCTGAAACAGGGGTTTGTAGTTCAGGAATAGGAAATGGAACCGCGAATAGCTGTTGTGGACCAAGTCCAACACCTAAAAGCAGCAATAGTAGTTCATGTTGCGGTTAAACAGACAAAGACCACTTAAAATACATCCGCATGTTGCTCACAAATTAGCAAAGGAGCATGCGGATTCTTCCAATAAGAAAACGATTGTAGCACTCGCCATCATAACTGCTATCTGTTTAACAGGAGATTCAATGTTATATATTGTTTTACCTACTCAGTGGAAGGAAATTGGATTAACATCCTTAGTGCAGGTAGGGATGCTCCTATCAATTAATCGATTTGTTAGACTTCCTTTAAACCCGTTGATAGGATATATCTATAAAAAAGTTGATTTTCGAAAGGGTATTTTGCTTGCTGTCGTATTAAGTGGAATTACTACTATTGGATATGGCATTGTGGAAGATATTCGGATTTGGGTTATCCTCAGATCTTCTTGGGGACTTGCATGGTCATTATTTAAACTTGGTAGCTATTTATTAATTTTACAACTATCCAATGATTTAAACCGAGGAAACCTGATGGGGACGTATAATGGGCTGTATAAGCTTGGAAGTCTTGTTGGGATGTTGTTAGGTGGAGTTTTTGCCGATTTATTTGGATTAAAAATAATAAGTATTTTCCTAGGGATCTTTGCATTTGTTAGTATTTATTTTGTTTTTAAATACATTCCGAAAACGATTCAAGGAAATGAACATCCAGTTTTAAAGGGTAAATCTTCATTCATCGATACAATAAAAATGATTCGAAATAAAAAGATAATGAACATCCTGTTTACCGCTTTTCTATTTAATATGCTTTTAAATGGAATGCTTACGGCTACACTGAGTCACGTTATTAATGTGAAATTTGCAGATGAGCTAGAAATGCTAGGTGTTGCACTAGGGGCAGCAACGGTTGCCGGAATATTACAGGCACTTAGATGGGGAATGTTACCGTTTATTACCCCAAAAGTTGGAAGTCTACTGGACAAAACAAAGAATAAAAACATCTTTCTAGAAGTGTCTTTCGTTTGTGCGGCCATTTTTTTATTCTTAATACCTTTACCAATACAGTTAGGGATTTGGTTACCCATAATGTTTGTGAATTTATTAATTTCGTCAATTATAATTACGATTATTGATTCAATTCTTACGGATTATGTATCGAAACGAAAAAATAAAGTATTTATTATGACGACTTTCACCGTAATAGTTGATTTAGGTGCAGCCCTTGGTCCTATTTCGAGTTACACGATGGAGCAAAAGGTTGGTTTGACAAGTTTATTTTGGCTCTCTGCAGGAATAGCTTTATTATTATCCGTTTATTGGTTCCTAACGAGTACCCCCTCTACCACAGCGACGAAGTGTACACAATCCCGTTTATTCAGAAATAAGGAAATTTAGGATATTCATTCTCTGTAGAAGATCAATGAATTCATTTTTTAGATTTCATCATTATTTTACCGTGGATTTTTTAAAATGGGAAAATAAGCTTTGTCATTTCTCGAATGCTGTATAAATGAGCATGAATGTCAGAATGGAAATTTGATAATAATAAATAAACCAATTTCAAGTGTACGTTCGTTGTCGTTTATATGTAATAACATACGAAATGGTTGAATCTATGTTATTTATTACATCAAAAATAGTTGATTAATTACAGTAAGATCATTTTAGACAGTGATTAAGAATAATAGATTTAAAGAGAAGGGTTCATACAGGTAAGAATGAATAGAATTTTAGAAAAGGAGAGAGCCAATGGAAAAGAAAATCCCATTGGAAAATACCTCGATGGAACAAACGTTCCTAACATATGAAATGAAATTTAAGGCATTAGCGGATAGAAAAAGGCTTCATATTCTGGATGTGCTTACCCAAAATGGCGAAATGTGTGTGTGTGATTTAGCGCCCATTGTTCATATGACGCAATCCAAATTATCCTATCACTTAAAAATTTTATTGGATGCAAATATAATAATTAGAGAAACGAGGGGAACATGGAGTTATTATCAGATAAATAGGAATGAGTTTGATCATTTGTTTTCTGAAGACCTTCTCCGCCTATTTAAGTCTAATCCGGATACAGGATATAGGACAGAAAATAGCTGTTGCGGACCTAATGTTGATACGAAAAGTTACAATGGTAGTTCATGTTGTAATAAAGCGTGATGATGAAGCTCCTTATTAAGGAAGTGAAAATTGTAGGATTTCAATCTTTAAGATTAAAAAGTCGTCTATCTTGAAGTAGCTTTCAGGAAGAAATTTACTTGTAGAATAACGAGGGCAGAAAATGATTGAACTTTTTTATAAAAATTCAAATTTAATTATCTGGAGAAGAAGTCATTTTGAACAAGTATTATTCAAAATGACTTCTACTTATTTGCGATAATATGAATACTTTAAACTAATAATGATGTATGTTTATAGGCACTGTCGTAAAATATAAAAACCCCTTCGAATAATTTTAAATTCACCGTAATAAATATGATACGTACATTTGATTAAAACACAGATCGGAGGGAGAAAATGTGCAACCACCTGAGTGGAATATTCCTCTATTTTTTGGTTTTTTAATCATTAGTTTATTATATCTTTTATTAGTTAGACTGTGGTTAAAAGAGAAACCTCTACTCATTCAGACGCTCCTTTTTTACAGTGGGTTATGGATTATATATTTTTTAACAGGGAGCCCTCTAGCCCATGTTAGCCATGTTTCCTTCACTTTTCATATGATTGATATGAGTCTTTTATTTTTTATCGTTCCACCCATGCTGTTATTAGGACTTCCTAGTAGTATGATGAGAGGACAAAATAGCTTATTCAACCGAAGGATTCGCAGGATTTGGTCACCAGTTATATCGCTTATTTTATTTGCTTGTCTCTTCTTTTTATATCACCTTCCATTCATTTTTGATGTCTATTCTCAATACCCCTCTATCCATGATGGGTATGTTTTCATTATGTTTCTCCTTTCCATACATGCGTGGAGTCCGTTAACGAATTCAACTCAGTCATTCCAGAGAAGAAGCTATGCTTTCTTAAGTGGGATGATTTTAATGCCTGCTTGTTTATTATTTATTGTTAATGGATTGTTAGGAGAGACGACTATCTCTTTCCTTGTGAATGTAACGAAACATCAAATGGCTTCACACTCTTCCTATTTGGTCCTTCCATCATGGTATACCTCACAAGTCGATCAAATTGTTGCAGGTATAATTATGATTGCTATTCATAAATTAGCTATGGTCATGACCTATAAAATGGCCATGAGAATGAATTAGACGAAACTTTAAAAAAAGTTGTCCACCGTTTTATCCTTTTATAGATGATTATCTAAAGGATTTTTTACTGATGTTGTTCCATTAGATAGTCATTATCTTAAAGAGTTGAATTCCAGATTATCAAAAAATCATTTTGTTTAATATGCATAAATTAGCTAAGAAAATGATGATATGTATGGAGAAACATTCATGAAATATAAGAAGTGAAAAAGGAGTTTAATTCATAATTATTGAACCAATGTCAATTTCAAACGTTAATAATATAAGAGATTTAAGGGAGGGAGGCATAAGATGAGGGAGCTTTATATAAAGCAAAAGGTATTCAGTCTAAGCGAAAAATTTACTGTAAAGAATCAACAGGAGAAGGATGTATATTATGTGGAAGGAAGCTTTATGCAAATTCCAAAGACTTTCTCAATCATGAACACAACAGGGGATGAAGTAGCAAGCATTACGAAAAAGGTGGTCAGCTTTTTACCCAAATTTTTTGTTGAGGTAGATGGTCAAGAGGTAGTAACGATTAAGAAAGAGTTATCCTTATTTAAAGCCCGCTATACGATTGAGGGGGCAGGCATTGAAGTGTATGGGAATTGGTGGGATATGGATTTTCAAATATTACAGCATGGTGAAATCGTTGGGAAGGTTGACAAAGAATGGTTCAGTTGGGGCGATAGCTACAAGATTGAAATAATAGATAAAGAGATGGAGACCACTATTATTTCACTCGTTGTTGCAATTGATTATGTGAAGGCTGATGGAACAGCATCGGTTTAAAGTTGAGTGTAAAAAATAAAAGGCTTGTTTCTTATAAAGGTTTGACTTGAATAATTACGTTGAATCGCGAATCGATATGTCCATTTGTTATTAAGGTTTATTATCGATCTTAAGTAAAAGGACGTAAAAGTTGAAAATCTAAATGAGGACTAGCTCTACCAATATCAAGAATTGAAGAGGGTTGTACAAGAGGAGGAAATACTGATGTTGATTAGAGAGATAGAAATTGATGATGCAGAAGACTTCATTTTTCTTATTAAGGAAGTTGAGAAAAGTTCAGATTATATGCTTATGGAAGCGGGAGAAAGAAAAACAACGTCTGAACAACAAAAAAAACAATTAGAAAGTATCAAACTACAAAGTAATTCAACCATTTTTGTTGCTGAAGAAAGAGGTAAATTAGTAGGGTATTTATTGGCTAATGGTGGAGCAGTACAAAGAACTAAACATTCTGCTTATCTTGTTATAGGGATCCTCCAAGAGTATAGGGGGAAAGGGGTAGGTACGAAGCTATTTGAAAGCATAATAGAGTGGGCTTCAAAATGTAATATTTCACGCTTAGAACTTACTGCTGCAACTGAAAATGAAGCTGGTGTCGCTCTCTATAAGAAATTTGGTTTTGAAATTGAAGGGACGAAAAGAAATTCACTTATAATAGAAGGAAGAACTCTTAATCAATTTTATATGTCTAAACTGTTGTAGCTTTATCTCTATTTAAAGGAAGCAAGAATTGAATTACGTTTTCCTGCAAAGTGTTTTAATCGCCATTAATAATGATGAAGCGATTAAAAAGATGAGGTCATATCTTGGATTTAACGGTTTATAAAGACCTTCCCGATTAATTATTGGCTGAGGAACTCAATGCTCAATTTTCAAAATTAATTAAGCATATAGAATTCAATTGTACAGATAGCCTTTTAAGTATATTCAGAAGCCCTATATGAACTTGCGGAACGGCAATGGCGTACATATGAACATATAGAAAGGTGTTTAAAGGAACGTATTGATAATTGGGTAACAAGCAATTGGGATATAGACAATGAACAATTAATTGACAATTTATTATTGCTAATTGCTTTATTAGGGTAAGAAAAGAAAAGCCTCCTTATCAAATGCGGTAATAAGATCCGAAGTCAGGAGGGAAATAGAAGAAAACATTAATGAGTTGGAAGGGAATAGTGATGTCAAATAATGGACAAGTATTACTAGTGTTAGATTGGCTGAAAACTTCTCGCAAGAACGATTATTTAATAAATAAACAAGCTGTTCAGTCTTCATGATCCCCTTAAGGAGACTGTTTTTACATATTTTTGAAAAACGAGCAAAAAAGATGTCCCTCCTTTTTCCTTTTTCATACTATATATAGCCTGCTGCAATAAGGTTAGGGGGTGAGTATGTGGAGGAAAAGGGAATTTCTTTAACGAAGTTTGGCTTAGTATTGATTACATTTATCATCGGCTTTAGCCTGTTGCTTGTTATAACTATTGTCATCCTTTCTCAAAAAATACTTATTGTCGGGGAAGGATTTCAGTTTACGACCATTCAAGACGCAGTTGATGCAGCTAAACCTGGAGATACAATATTTGTGACAGCTTCGTTGAGTCCTTATGAAGAGGCAGTGGAGATTACCGATAAATCTAAAATTGACATTATTGGCGTAGGAAATCCTATATTGGATGGGTCAACATTACCAGCAGGAAGTACTGGAATCACCATTACAAATTCATCTAGAATTAATATCCAGAGGTTAACTATGCAGAAATATGTGATTGATGAGCTTGGAATAGATCCAGGTGGCGCCGGAATATTTATAGAAGAATCTTCTAGTCGGAATATTTTCGTGAGAAACCATCTCCTTCAAAATGAACGTGAGGGAATATTTGAATTTGGTGGAAACAGCCTGTTTATTGGCAATGAGCTAAATGGAAATCTGTTTGAAGGAATTGATAGTAATGCAATAAAGAACACGTTCATCGCTAATGAGTTTATTGAAAATGGATTCCTCTCACCACCAGAAGACACGGTTGATGCCTTTGACATAGAGGAAGAAAGTATTCTAATCAAAAATACGCTGCGTGATAATGCTGATGATGCAATTGATGTGGATGATGACTTCAATATAATTATCGCAAATTCAGCCTTTGATAATGGCGAAGGGGGCATTATTTTAGATAATGGATCCAGTAATAATATTCTTATTAGAAATAACTGGGAAGATAATACGGAGGATGGAATATTATTAGATAATAGAGCTGCAAATAATGTGGTTTTGAGTAATAAAATCATTGGAAATGTCCGAGATGGTATTCGAGTAGGTGATCGAACAAGAGATAATCTTATAAAAAACAATATAGTGTTTGATAATGGCAGAGGCATTTTCATCCGAAATGATGACTTCACCTTTGACCAACAAAATGAAGTGATGAAAAATAAGGTTGTTCAAAATGTAGGTGAAGGAATATTTCTAGAGGGCGCGATTGCCAATCTTATCAGTAATAACAAGATTACAGAGAATAACATCGGGATTTTTGTTATTCCTAAAGATGAAAACGGAGATACTACGTTAGCTAATGGGAATAGCATTGTTAGCAATAAAGTCGAAGACAATATAGTTGATGGTATCCATTTTCAAGAGACGTTTGCCAATTTAATTGAAAAGAATAAAATAAATCGGAATGGAGATCACGGTATTTTTCTAGATGTAGAATCAATTAACAATAGAATTCGTTTTAATCAAATTGTTAATAATGGAATTTTTGATGTTGTCGAACAAAATATTGATACGAATATTTTTGAAGGAAATGACTGCGGAGTTTCCGATCCAAATTTTGTTTGTTTGAACTAAGAGCCTTTTTAGGCTCTTTTTTATTTATCAAAATTTAACAATGTTGTTGATATTTCCTATAAACAAGGAGGCTTCTTAAAGAAGGTGTCTCCTTGTCTCAATAGAAATTATGTCCTTATAACAATGATTTCCTCAGGAGCATTCTTCTCGTTATTCCATTTTGTTTGAATTTCGAAGGTACCAGGTTCAAAAAATAAATCGAATCTTAATTTAATATCTTCTTGCATTGGTAATTCCTTTGCTTTACTAATGTTAACCCAATGAATTTCACCTTCAGGTGGGTTATCTAATAATTTTCCTTTAAAATCCTTTGTCCAATAGTTCATCATTATATATCGTTTATTTGTAGATGGATTTACAAATTCTGATATTCCTTTAAACACAAGGTTAGTTACTTCCAATCCTGTTTCTTCTTTTACTTCTCTTTTAGCACCTTCAACAAAGCTTTCTGGAAAGTCTACTCTTCCTCCTGGTGGCAAAAAACCTGTAAAATTATCGTGTTTTCTATCAAGTAACAAGACTTTATCTCCATCTTGTATCATAACCACGGTCCAAATCTTATAAGTTATATCTGGCATTTAAAAGTCCCCCTACTCTATGTAAAATCAATCTATATGTATGAAAATCTTATTGTATCATATACTCATTTCTTACATTATAGAACAAATGTTCTGTTTAATCAAATAACAACAGAGTTTTATAAGGGTGGTGTATTTGTGATTGGGCTGTCTATTTAAAGATGAAAGGTAAAGTGACACTAATCATTTCCGTAGATTTTTACTATAATGAGAACATAGGACATTTTGACAGATATCCAAGTGACTCATACAATAGGAAATGGATTTTATCCTTTAATGACTAGAGGGAGAAAATGAAAAATTGGTGGAGAATCAGTATTCAGCTATTCGTGTTCGTTGCTTTCTATGAAGTTGGACTATTTATTACTTATACTTTTTCCGTTCCTATTCCAGGGAATGTTCTTGGGATGATGCTGTTATTCCTGCTCCTGTTGTCTGGGGTTATAAAAGTCGAGTGGATTGAAAATGGAGCGAGTCTTTTATTGAAGCATTTAGCATTTTTCTTTGTTCCTGTCGCTGTAGGGATGATGACATTAGGCGGAATATTTAAAGAAAATGGGGTCTTTATTATCATTACTCTTGTGACTTCGACTGCGATTGGAATTGTACTGACTGGAGTAATTTCCCAGCTCGTAGTCAAAGAAAAAGAGGTGAAGTCACATGAATAGTGTAATGATGATATTGTTAACCTTCATACTTACCGTATCTTCCTATGTTATGTCGATACAGCTAGCTAAAAAATACCGATATCCGATTACAACACCTATATTTCTCAGTAGCATCTTAATTATAGCTATTTTTCTTATTTGCGACATCTCCTATGAAGAGTACGAAATCACTAATCGTTTTATCTCGTATATGTTAGGTCCGGCTACTGTTGCCCTTGCCGTTCCTATTTACAAAAACCGGACATTATTCATTCGTTATTTTCGCCCGGCAATTGTTGGAGGCATAATCGGAAGTCTTGTAACTATCTCTTCGGCTGTATTTTTTGTTCAAATACTTGACCTTGGACGAGAGGTGAAGCGATCGATTATTTTAAAGTCAATCACAACACCTGTAGCCGTTGAGGTAGCGGATGTAATCGAAGCGAATAGAACTTTAGCCGCAACCTTTGTCATTGTGACGGGTATGATTGGTGCGATGATTGGCCCATGGCTATTAACGAAGACAAAAGTGAATCATCCTGTCGCAAGAGGACTCTCTTTAGGTGTTATTTCACATGGAATTGGAACGTCAGAAGCCATTAAGGAAGGAGAGTTAGAAGGGGCCGTTGCCGGAAGTGCCATGGGAGTAACATCGTTCACGCTTTCTTTTGTGCTTCCTTTATTTTTCTTATAATGAATCAATAGACACTTGCCCTTTTCATATAGGTAGTACTCACAGAAATGCAGGAAATATAGTATACTAATGACAGAAACTAAACAACAAAGAAAAGGTTGATTTGATGATAGTTAAAACAGATGAACAACTACAAAAATTGAAGAAAATTGGTAAAATCGTTGCGACCATTCGTGATGAATTGCGCTCTCAAACGAAACCTGGTACGACAACAAAGGAATTAGATGAAATCGCAGGCAAAATGTTTGAGGAATTTGGTGCAGTTTCAGGTCCGAAGGGTGAATATGACTTCCCAGGGTTTACGTGTATATCCGTCAATGAAGAAGTTGCACATGGGATACCTAGTCAACGAGTCATTCAAGATGGCGACCTTGTGAACATCGATGTCTCCGGTTCCTATGATGGTTTCTTTGCTGATACGGGTATATCATTCGTCGTTGGAGAAAATGAAGAATTAACCAAACTTTGTGAAGCCACGGAGCGAGTATTTAATCACGCATTAAAGAAGGCAAAAGCAGGCTCAAAACAAAATGGAATTGGAAAAGCAGTGACAAGTGGAGCAAAGAAAGAAGGCTATTCTGTTATTTTGAATTTAACTGGACATGGAATAGGAAAATCTCTTCATGAAGCACCTGAGCATATCTTGAACTATTACGATCCATGGGATAATGCTCTTTTACAAGAGGGATTGGTCATCGCTTTTGAGCCATTTGTGTCTACAGGAGCGGAACATATTGTGGAATCTGGTGATGGTTGGACACTTGTAACGGACGATGGCAGCTATGTAGCACAAATGGAACACACGATCGTAGTTACAAAGGGTGAACCAATAATTTTAACAAAGTAAAGATAAGCGAATAGAATATAGAAAACTCTCCAATTGAAGTAGTGAATTGGAGGGTTTTTCTATTTTAAACAGGGTTTAAATGGAAAGAGGAGAAACCTAAAGGAAAAAACATGGATAAGAAGCCATTCAAAAACAATCTTGGCATATTAAACCTTGTACTAGCTTTTGCAGGTCCGCGCTTCTTTAGTATTTAATAAGACTTATTGAAATACTTTCAGTACATTAAATAGTAATTTGACGTTTATATTGAGAAACCAAAACTTACTTACTGAAGTGAAGATACTTAGTATTTTTATGTTGTCTATGTAAGAGAAAATACAATGAATTAGCATAAATAATGAAATAATTCAGGTTTTTGAGGACGAATGGTAAGGAATTTGTCGATGAGATATTGTGTTAACCTGTGTGAATGCCTACCCACTTTTTTTGATCATGCATATAGTACATAGTGAAAGACGTAACGGAGGTGAAGTATTCATGTACGGATATGGTGGTTATGGTCACGGGTATGGCTACCCAGGCTCTGGATGTTGCTACGGGTACGGTGGCGGAGGCTTCGCAGGTGGTTTTGCGTTGATCGTCGTATTATTTATTTTATTGATTATCGTTGGAGCAGCTTTTGTATATTAAAAAATGGAAAAAAAGGATACAATATAGGTACAACTATATTGTATTCTTTTTTATCTTATACATATTCATTTACTAGTAGAGGTGGGACAAGCTTGAAGAAGAAAATAACACGTTCCAAGCTTTCGTATATAGCAATAATGCTAGTTCCAATTATTCTATTTTCGTTATACTACATTACGAATCAAAAAACAATGAACGATGTTAATGTTCAACATTCTGATACAAAAAACTTTATAGATGATATTCCTGGTGAGTTTATTCCCATTTATCAGGCTGCTGGTGAGAGATATGATGTTCCATGGACATTATTAGCGGCACACCACCGAGTAGAAACAAGATTTTCAAAAATGGAAGTAATGGTCTCACCAGCTGGAGCCATCGGTCCTATGCAATTTATGCCTTGTACTTTTGTGGGTTGGCAGCATCCTACTTGTGGTGACCTTGGAAGAGGTGAAATCTCTGATCAAGAACTTACGGACCCTGAAGTGATCGATCAATATGGTGGTTATGGGGTAGATGCAAATGCTGACGGGAAAGCGGACCCTTGGGATGTTGAAGATGCCATCTTCTCAGCTGCGAAATATTTATCGCTACATGGGGTAAAAGAAGGAAACGTTGAAAAAGCAGTATTCCAGTATAATCATAGCGAGGAATATGTAGAAACGGTGTTGTATTATCTTGAAAAATATGAGAAGGATTTAAAAGAAGAGAGTGTTTCGACAAGTATGGAATGAGATCAATAGGTGTGACGTTAAAGGTAGGATATCTATTTGTAACATTCCACTCTTACCCTGTGAATCTTTGCAAGGATTCACAGGTTTTTTCATTTACCCATGAGTCTAACGAAATATCTAGATGATTTCCTACATAAAGTCGATACTGCAAATCTCGAAGGGTTTAGAATTGACTGTCCATCATTTTAAATTCTAAAATGGTTGTAGTATAGATAAGGGGTGTAAAGGGTGGAATCTATTTTATATAAAGAGTTTACGTCGAAAAATGGAATGAAGAGTAAAAATCGTTTTTTTAAAGGGGCTATGAGTGAAGGGTTAGCAGACAAAAATCATCTTCCAACAGAGTCCCTATATCGATTATATGAAAAATGGGCAGAGGGTGGAACAGGGATTGTTGTAACTGGCAATGTGATGGTTGACCGAAGAGCTCTAGGTGAACCGAAAAATGTTGTAGTAGAAGATGAAAAAGCACTACCATATTTAGAAAAATGGGCTGAACGAGGTACTGGAAATAATACTGAGCTTTGGATGCAGTTGAATCATCCAGGAAAGCAATCTCCGAAAGGAATTGTATCAGAAACAGTTGCCCCTTCGGCTATTCCATTACATAAAAGTATAAGCCGATTTTTCCCTCATCCAAGAGAAATTACTCCAACTGAAATTGCGGATGTTATTAAACGATTTGGTCAAAGTGCAAAACTGGCAAAAACAGCAGGGTTTACGGGAGTTCAAATCCACGGTGCTCATGGCTATTTAATTAGTCAATTTTTATCACCACGGCATAATCATCGCCAAGATGAATGGGGTGGTGATATTCATGGAAGAATGAAATTTTTAATGGAAGTATATAGAGAAATTCGAAGTCAAACTGGGTCATTTCCCATTAGTGTAAAAATGAATTCTGCTGACTTTATGAAAGCAGGTTTTTCAGAAGAAGAAGCGATATTCGTTGCTGAACAGTTGGAGAAAGAAGGCGTCGACTTATTGGAAATTTCAGGAGGGACGTATGAAAACCCTCAAATGACGGGGAAAAATGTGAAGGAAAGCACGAAAGCTCGTGAAGCTTATTTTATCGACTTCGCTAGGAAATTGAGGAAAAGTGTTGACATGCCATTATGTGTAACAGGTGGCTTTCGTTCAAAAACAGGAATGGAATCAGCGCTAGAATCACACGCAACGGATTTTGTAGGAGTTGCTCGTCCACTTGCTGTGTACCCAAATTTGCCACAGTTACTGAAGGAAAATCGCATACAAGAGGTTCAATTAGCTCCTATTAAAACCGGTCTAAATTGGATCGATTCTCGCGCTCCTTTGGAAATAACTTGGTATTCACAGCAGTTAGAGCGAATAGGGGAAGGAAAGGAAGTTAGACCGAACCATCCTGCGTTAGTATCACTTTTGCAGTCCGTTTTAAAAAATGGAAAAGATGTCTTTCAGATGAAAAGGGTAAAATAAACATTTAACCGACCTTTCCATGCTAATTAAGGAAGTTTAAGCAAGAGGATGAGTATTTTGTTTATGAAGGGCGAAATGAGTGGTATTGAATGGTGTATGAAATCTTAGAACAAAACTAGTTACAGCACTTTTTTAATTGCAATCTTGAATTCTTGTATTATTCTTCAATAAATAAATACCACCCTCAGAGGGTGGTATTTATAAAATTGACATTGTCTAATATAGTAAATGAAAAAGGCATTTTCTTCACTCATTCGAATTTAAGCGGTAATGCATTTTCTGTGGGAGTGAGTATTACAATAATAAAGACATAAATTCTTCATCATAATAGCGGCCTTCGACAAACAGTGCGAACTTTTCAACTCCATAAACGGAAAAACCTAAAGTTTCATATAGTTTCTTTGCTTGATGATTTCCGCTCACAACCGCTAAATTTATTTTTTTCAGTTCAGGAAGCGTCTTCGCAACTGCAATGGCTTCCTGTAAAAGGGCTTTACCAATTCCTCTCCCTTGGTTACTGTCATTTACGTACATCGCATATATATTTGCACGATGACGTATTTTCTTCCGAGATTCTCTTAGTAGAGTAACCATCCCAATAAGTTCACCGTTTTCAAATGCCCCAAACGTATAATTATTTTCATTAGAAAGTCGTTCAGCTGTTTGCTCGATAGGGCGACTTTGTTGTAGTGATTCTTCATAACTTGTTAAAAAAGCCTCTGGATGTTCTTTAAGTGCTTTCATTCTTAATTGCCAATATTGTTTTGCATGCGAGGGTGCTAGTCTAATAATCTCCATCTTTTCCTCCTGTTTCCTTTTGTTTCTATAAAAATACTAAATTAGAGCCCTTATTTCCAGTGGTTTTTTCATTATTTTAAAGAAAAACGGCTTTACATGCTTATTCTACATTAAGACATCGTGAGCTTTATGTGAAAGATTTGAAAATATAGCGCTATTTATACCATCAAACTGATTGCGAGTTTAAGCAAGAGATATTCAAGCGCTTAAATCAACACAAAGTTAAACGAAATAACTACTGAAGCAATACTAAAAAAGTGGTGTGAACATCTAATTAATAATAAAGAAGCAAGTGTATCTTTTCAAAAAAACACAATATAAGATAAAAAACCTATTTCACACTAATGGAAATTAATGTAATAATAAGGTTGAATAAGATAGAATATTCTTTTTTTCTTTGTTTGTAGATTTTTCCACTTCCGGTGCGCGTCCTTGACATTGTAGCGATTACCTATACAGATTCTACGATTTCTTCGCAAGTCATTCACCACCTACAAGATAAGTCCGTTGTCATCTTAATTTCCGCAGCTTTATATGTTGGGCTCACAGAGTATGTACGGTATTACCATCTTTTCCGTTGCGGATATTAAGTCGCATAGTAACGACAATGAGACCATCGCACTTGAATTAACATTCGTCATTATCATCAATGTATCTTCTCTCAATAACATTGTCCTATTATGTGTTGTATATTTGATCATAAAGAAAGAATAGGAGGGGACAAAATGAAAATCAAAAAGTACATCGGAATAGGAACGGTAATTTGGTCCATCATCTTCTTAATCGATTACATTTACGAGTTATTTAAAATTAATAAAACAAGTGACGTCACGACTCTTACGGGGTTACGTATCACTACTGTTATGACAAAGGAGGAGTTGAACACTCAATTCTCATTAACATGGCAGTCTTTAATCATGTATCTCGTCTTTGTGATTGTTTTCGTTTCGCTCGGAGTGCTTATCAATTAAAAAAAGCGTAAACCAAGTTTATGACATCTGAAACAGTTGTCATTCTTTTTAATTACATCTTTTCATCATCAGCATGGTCGTTCTTCATGAAGTCATTCATTCCGTATTCGCTTCTATTTTTTCGAATACCAGCTATCACCTAAAAAAAATAACCGGATACACAAAGTTTGATATTATTTCCGCTTCAGCAACGAGCTAATGCAAAATTGCTGCACTGTCTATCAATGATCAAATTAAATCGTAGTTTATTATTTTGCGTCTATATAAAGAAAGCAGCAACTATTTCTTGATAAATAGCTGCTGCTTTCGTAGATATATGCACTTGTTATTGTAAAGCGGTTTTAAGTGTTTGAATATTTTTTTCCATTAGGCTAAAATAATCTTCATTTTGGTTTGCATCTTCTTTTGTTTGAACAGATAAATTGTGAAGATATAGTTTTTCAACCCCAAGTTCTTGTTGGATAACCTTTGAAACTTTTGATGAAACATTTTGTTCAAAAATAACATATTCAATATTATGATCCTTAGCAAGTGAAATAAGTTCTGCTAGTTCCTTTTGCGAAGGTTCATTAGATGGAGACAGGCCGGATATGGCTATTTGCTCAAGGCCATATCGTCTTTCCCAATATCCGTATGCCGCATGGGAAACAAGAATTTCTTTTGAAGAACTTTCTTCTATAGTGCTCTGCATTTCCTCATCAATCTGTAATAATTCTTCTTTTACTTTTTGAAAGTTTTCTTCAAATGTTGATTGTTGTTCCGGTAGTAATTCACTGAATGATGCTGTAATATTTTCTGCTATTTCAATAGCAAGAAGTGGGTCAAGCCAAACATGTGGATCCTGGTCTTCATGTTCTTCATGACCACTTTCTCCCTCTTCCTCACTATGTGCTTCCTCTTCCTCACTATGAGTTTCTTCTTCACTATGCTCCTCTTCTGATGTGACAGTATCAATCCCATAAGCTGTCTCCATAAATGTTACTTGATTATCCGATAAGGATTTTTTCATATCAGCTGCATAGGTTTCAAGTTGACTCGTCGTATACAAAAATAGGTCTGCGTCTGCAATATCCTGCATTTGTTTCAATGTTGGCTCAAAGGTATGGGCATCTGCACCTAGAGGAATAATACTTTCAACATGTACGAAATCCCCACCAATTTTTTCTGAAAAATCCTTTAGGGGGAAGACAGTAGTGTAAATGGTTAGTTTTCCATCTGTTTTTTCATTTCCATCCGTTTTTTCTTGAGTATTGCTGCATGCTGTCATGATGAATATGGCTGTTAACACAAAAAATAATACTATTTTCTTTTTCAAGATACATCCTCCTAATATTTATAAATCGAAATAATTCCGATTTATTCCGCGAAAAAAAAGTTTTTTAAAAGAGTGATAGACAAGTAAAGGGTAAACCGTAATATTTCCGATTTAATTCTATCATGAATTTTCACTTTGTCAATTATTATAATAGGTGTTTTTGAGATTGATTCTCTTGAATTAATAGTCAATCGTTTATGAGCTCTGTTTTTTCGGCCATTTTTGCTTTAGTTTTTTTACTTGGGGAAAAGGGTGATAATTGTCTATGTTTCCTCGGTCTTTTTTTGGACATTGCAGCGGAAGTTATTTCAATCGGTATTATTAGCCCAATTATTATAATCATTATTAGCATGCAATAAGCAAACGTTAATATCTTGCCAATGCTCAAATTATACATCCTCTAAACCTTTGTTTAAATTAAAATAGAATCTTGGACTAGTTCCTAGATTTTATTTTTTATGGAGAGGGTGAGCAGCAACAACGGTTCTCCCACTATTATATAGAGGTAATGGATGTGATATTACATAAACCATCTCTTTGTGAACCATGTTAATCGAGGGTGTTAGTAGAGAGTAGCTAAATTACGGAATTAAATACAAAACTTGATATTCTATAAGTTCATAAAACTCGATGTACATTTATTGACGTAACAGTAGAAAAATTATATTATTATAACGAAAGGAATGAATGTTCATTCCGCATGAGAGGTGATTGAAATGGAAGCAACGAAACGCGATGCTATTTTAGAAGCGGCACTAAAGCTATTTGCTAATCGAAATTTTGATGCGACGACTGTTCCAATGATTGCTGAATCAGCAAAAGTAGGAGCTGGAACGATTTATCGCTACTTTGAAAACAAAGAGGGCTTATTGAATGTTTTATTTCAAAAGTGCATAACCGAGTTTTCAGAAGTCATTACGCAAAGCCTTTCAGGATCTGAGAATAATATACGTAATAAGTTTCATCGTATTTTCAATGGACTATTTACTTATACAGAAGAGAGACCTGAAGGAGTAGTGTTTCTTTCTTATCAAAATCATGATCTTTATCTTGACGAAGAAAGTAGACAAATGAGTCAGGAGTTCTTTGAATTTCTCTATCACTTTATTGAAGAAGGAAAACAAGAGGGAGTTATTTGTGAATTATCTCCAGAGGTCATTATTTCCATCGTATTTGGCTCTTTTAAAGAAGTCTATCTTAATATAAGAAGTGGAAGTATTCACTATTCGAAAGAGCTCATAGTAGATGTAGAAAATTGTTGTTGGAATGCGATAAAGAGGTAGCCATCGATTATTGGCATTTCCTCTTTTTATTCCGGAATGAATATTCATTCCGCTTAATGTAGTTTAGAAAAATTTTATATAAAGGGATGTATCAAGTTGAAGAAAGTATTGAATGCAAGATTACTATCGTTCATTACGTGGATTGCTGTAACGGTGGCTATCGTTATGACAATGCCAGATTTACAGCAATTAGTAAAAGAAAAAGGGCAAATTACCCTTCCTTCAAATGTTCAAAGTCAAGTTGCGTCTTATTTGGACCAACAAATGGAAGCTGGAGCGGAAGATACCTATTCTATCATTGCTGTTTATCACAATGACAGCAAGCAAAAATTCACAAAGGAACAGGTTAGTGATATTAATGCGACCATCGACCAATTAAACAATAAAAAGGCAGAATTGGGCATTACCGAAATGGTTACGCATTTAGATAGTAAGGAAATTGCAGAACAATTAATTTCCGAAGATGGCACGACTATTTTAACCCAGATTGCCGTTGACGAAAAATCAGGGGAGATTAATGAGGTTGCGGATCGACTAAATGAAGTCATTCAACTCGAGCAAGAGAATGTGAACACCTTCTTAACGGGTAATAGTTTGATTATTGATGACTTTAGTCATTCCATTGAAGAAGGTGTTAAAAAAACGGAAGCCATTGCGGTTATCTTTATCATTGGTGTCCTTATTCTCGTCTTCCGCTCGCCAATTATTCCCGTTATCTCATTGTTAACCGTAGGGATTTCCTATTTGGTATCAATGGGAGTTGTCGCCCATTTAGTTGATTTATTAAATTTTCCATTTTCAAACTTTACGCAAGTTTTCCTAGTCGTTATCTTATTTGGAATTGGAACAGACTATAACATCTTGCTTTATACAAGGTTTAAAGAGGAATTGAGTAAAAGTGAAGACATTTATTCAGCCGTAAAAAATACCTTTAAATCGGCTGGGAAAACCGTAATATATAGCGGATTAGCCGTATTTATCGGGTTTGCTGTACTGTTTTTAGCAGATTTTTCTTTGTACAGGTCAATGTCAGCAGTGGCCATAGGGGTTGCGGTTTTGATTCTTGTTTTAATTACACTTAACCCATTTTTTATGGCATTACTCGGTAAAACGATGTTTTGGCCATCCAAAAAGTTTGAAGGGCATGGAGATAGTAAGTTATGGGCATTTCTTTCAAAACAGTCCTTTATAAGACCGTTTACCGTTCTAATTATGCTGGCCGTATTATTAATTCCAGTGTTAATTAAACAAAATGATACACTTAGTTATAATGACCTCTTAGAGGTAGATGATTCCTATGCATCCAAACAAGGAATTAACATTATTGAGAAGCATTATTCTCCTGGATTTTCTTCACCGACTACCGTCTTGATTCAAGAGGATAAGCGATTAGATAATCAAAAATCATTACAAGAGCTAGATGAATTAGCAGAGAAAATTTCTAAAATTGAAGGGGTTTCAACCGTACTTTCTCCTACAAGACCTTTAGGTGAAAAAATTAAAGAGCTCTATCTTAACGATCAATCAGATATTCTTAGTGAAGGTCTTGGAGAGGCACAAAGTGGTGTTGATGAAATCAATGCTGGATTGTCAACTGCTAGAGATGAAATTAGTGCCAGTGATACGAATGAGTTAGATAAAATTCAAGCGATGATTGATGGAACAGGTGAGGTAAAAAGCGGTGTTTCCTCCCTTGCTGATGGCGTAGATCAATTAGCGGAAGGGTATAAGCAAGGAGCAATTGGAGCGAAAGAATTAGAGGATGGCTTAGCTGAATTTAAGGAGAGTTTTAGTGTCTTATTTGATGGTTACAGACAGTTTGAACGTGAGCTAGGAAACATTCGTGACTATTTATCTACTATTCAAGTAGATATCGAGCGGTCTATGGCATCTTATGAACAAATCATTAATGAGCTAGAAACATCATTAAATGAAATCGTGAATGCCAACCCTGAGTTAACGGAAATGATTGACATTGAGGGGATATTTGCAGATGCAAATGCTGAAGCCGCTACGATTAGAGAGGGTTTAGCTGAATTACCGGCAGAGTATGAAAGAGTTAAAACAATGATCGCTTCGATTGAAGACGATGCTAATAAACAATTGAAAATAGTATCTGCTGGGCTTAATGAAATGGAAACTGGAATTAATCAGTTACACGAAGGGGCAGGTGAATTAAGAGCCGGATTAGAGGAAGGAGTTAGTGGTTCAGAACAAATGTCGAGCCAAACACCTGAACTTGAAGCAGGTTTAAATCAAATTCACGATGGCCAAAAGCAGTTATTCACAGGACTACAAGATTTGGAAGGGCAAATGGAATTATTACAGTCTGGTCTTTCAGCTAGTACGGAGGGATTAGATGACATCCATTCAGGTCTTAATGATGCAGAAGGGTATTTAAACGAATTAGGGGCATCCCCTTCATCATTAAAGTTTTTCGTTCCACAAGAGATATTAGAAGGGGAAGATTTCCAAACGGGTCTTGATACGTATATGTCAGCTGATCGTAAAATCGCTCAAATGAATATAGTATTGTCCGTAAATCCATATTCAAAAGAAGCGATGTCGATTGTAAGTGAAATAAATCATCTTGTTGAATCGGCAACGAAGGGAACTGAATTTGAAGATGCCGTCATTGGAATTGGCGGGAAATCTGCTGAAAATGTGGATCTTGAAAATTTAGCGAGCGGTGATTTTGCTCGAACGGCAACGATTATGCTAATCGGAATTGGATTGGTGCTCGTGTACATTACCAAATCTATTTTTCAACCAATCTATATCATTGTCTCAATGGTGTTAGCCTATGGAGCGTCCATTAGAATTACCGAAATTATCAGCGTAAATGTATTAGATATGGAATACTTGACCTGGAATGTCCCGTTTTTTAGTTTTATTATGATTGTTGCATTAGGAGTAGATTATAGCATTTTCCTTATGATGAGATATGTAGAAATCGATGGAATTTCACGTATGCCAATTGTGGAAGCAGCCAAACATATTGGTGGTGTCGTCATTTCAGCTGCACTCATTTTAGGGGGAACCTTTGCAGCGTTAATTCCGTCAGGAGTCCTTACCTTAATACAAGTAGCAACAGTCGTTATGGTTGCATTAGCTATTCTAAGTTTTGTCATGCTTCCAATCCTCCTACCTGGTTTAATTGGTATGCAAGATAAACTAGAAAGGAAGAAGGCTCAACAAAGAGGAAATTCTACCAATCTATAATGTGTTTGAAAACCACCATTCTACCCAGAATGGTGGTTTTGTCTTTCTTATAAAAGCCTATATTGGACAGAAGTAGTTGCTTTTGATATCAATAGGGGAAAGATGAAGAGTCGGATGGAACGGTGCCAAGAAGATGCTCTGAAGTATCTCGATATTCCGTTGATTGGAGCTAGGAAGAAATAGCTTTAGAATAAATCGGATTAAACAAATACCTAGCTCAGCTTACCAAAATAGCAACCTATTTAGAATAGTACATAAGGCGACAATGACCTTTAACTATTTAATATTGTAGATTTACAATTTAAGTTAATATATAATTATACAGAATTTTCTTATTTAACATACGGAGCAGTTTAGATCTAAGGCTGTATCTTTTAAAGAAAGCAGAGGTATTAAATAAAAAAATGAAATATTTAAAAGGTTTGTACGTTTTGATGGTAGTCATGGTATTTGTTAATTTGACAAGTGAATACATATTTAAAGGGGAGTATTCAGCTATTGCAAGCTCGATTATCGTCCTGTTACATATCATCGGTACTATGTTTTTTATTAATGCAAGACATTATCTATCCAAGAAATAATTTGCTTGGTTTTCAAGTTCAAATTAGAAAACAGCCTTTCGTAAAATTAGTTGCTCTTACAAATTTATCTATAGTAAAGGAAAAATATTTTTTTGTCCAGATAAAGGGGGATTTTGTGATTTGGGTTCAAGAATAATGCATTTAATAATTGGTAATAAAATTGCAAATTCTTTATCGATTGAAGATAAAACATCATTTTTGCTTGGAAGTATTGCTCCAGATGCTGTTTTTGCATTCGAAGAAAAAAACGTATCTCATTTTTTTATAGGGGAAGTCAAAGATTATTCAAGAAGGGTTGATTACAAAGGGTTTTTAAATAAATATAGTACTAGAGTGGAAAATACAAATCCATATATATTAGGATATTATACACATTTAATTGCCGATGATATATTTCTAAGAGGCTTTAACCTTTCTTGGTTAAGGAACAGAATGGATGCTGATGAAGGATTATATGAGCTGTATCATAATGACTTCCGATTACTAAATGGAAAATTACTAGAATACTACGGTTTTACAGACGAACTAAGAAAGCAACTTAGTTCTTTTCCTGCTATTCTAGATTTAGAGGAAGTTAAATCGAGAGATGTTGAAAAATTTGTTCCTTTTGTATTAGGCGATATGGAATACGATCCGAAAGTTATAAATGAACAACTTAACGTATTTACATTTAATCAAATAATCGGTTATATAGAAACATCCGTTGATTTAGGGTTGCTAAAAATGAAACAAATTCTTGCAAAGAATCCAACTAACTGCTAACTATAGTAGAATAAGAGTCTTCGAAAGTCATATCATTGATACGGCTTTTTTGTTACAATTTAAACCATGTTTTTCTGTTGAAATTCATTAGATGTAAGTTTATAGAGGTTGAGGTTGGTCCATTAGCCTTTGTCTATGAGTATGCACCACATCTTAACGAGGAATAGTATGGAAAGATACATACTATTCCTCGTTAAGATGTTTGACTGTACTATAAAAAAGGATCTATACCAAGCCTACTTGACAAACCTGAACCCTAATCAAACAGATGTAAAATGAATACTTAGATTTAATTGACCTTGAAAAATTTGCTATTGCTTATTTTAATTCAAAGTATGAAGAAGTCTATTTTATCCAGTCAAAAGAACAAGGTATCAAATTATAATATTGTAGCTAACGCGTGTGTAGGGAACCACTTTTTCGGTTCCCAATTATTTACTCTATTTATCAATATTAAATTTTAACAGGGCCTTAATTTTTAAAACGCACTCGGATAGCTATATCTTTTAGTATTAGGGCTACTATTATTACCAGACCTATAATCATTATTGATGTTGTGAAAACGTTCGTAATGAATTCTCTGATCCCGATTAACGCAATGCCAACTAAAATCCAAGAAAATACACGTTTTGAGTTCTTTTCATATTATATGCAACCTTTCTCTCCACTTCATCAATTAATATGGAAATTGCCTTATCTTGTGTGTCTTCAATAATATTTTGATTGGTTTGATAGGGAGCTCAATTTATCCCTATTTCTAGAATATTGTTTACCACATAGGTTCATCTTTGTTACTCAATTGATAAAAGAATGGCATGACAATAATTAAGACGACACACAATACAAGTTGTAATAGGAGTATATAGTGATTAGATACATTGAAACCAAACAATGGTATCCAAATCACAAAAGGAAAAATGGTCAGACTAAGTCGATTTCTAGCGTTCTTGGATATGTATTGGTCTTGATTACAAGATGGACATGTTAATTTTGTTGAAAAGGTAAATAACCTTACAAATGTTTCTTTCCAACTCCACTTGTAATGACACTTTTGACAAATTGGCATATTTCTCCCCCCTGTACTTATTTCATTACACTGATTGTTTGAGGAATAAGTCTACCAATACATAGTTATGATATCTCTAGGCAGTTTTTCATAATTAGCCTTTATCCTCAATAACCTTGTACCGTATTGTTACGTAAGTTCTCCGTCGGGATTCCAGCTTCAATATAGCTTCTTACTAATTTCCACTCGTTTTGACTACTATTTTTGAACGTATTAAAAAATAAATTGGCTGTTTCTAAATTTTTTCCTTCAACTTCCATCGTCGCTGAAAGAATGACCATCATTTCATCCTCTTTTAATGGAATTCTTGATAGCTCATTGATTCTCCATTTTGCCTCATTACTATTGGCAAATTGAAAGCCTTGCTGCCATCCAAGGATGGACTCTTCATAACCAAAATCTATTATTTCTCCTTCTCTAATTTCTCTTGCCTTATAATCCTTCGACAGAAAATCTTTAAACTTAATTAATGATGAAGAACTCCACGCATTAATGAAAGCGTGAAGAGATTTTTCAAAAGAATGATTCATGAACGAACCCTCCCACTGTGTTTTTAGTACCTTTCGCATAAAGACTTACTAATTCCTCTATTTAATTTCTTTAATTTTCTAAACTATGCACCGATAATCCTAAGATTTAAATACAATCCATTGATCTGAGTAAAGAAGGATATAGAACCATGATGATAGGTTTCTAGTTTATGTATGGGACAAGTACTTCTATCTTCTTTAATAAAAATGTGACGACGTACTTTGAGCAGATAATAGATAAGAGATTCAAGTTCTGCCATATTTAATTGGCAAGACAGTGAATTTTCTAGGTAAGGGAAAAAAGCAGCCATCTCTATTTATTTAAATGAATGAATTCATGATTACGTTGAAGTTCCTGTTGTTAATTCAAAGTCATGAGAAATGCTGCTGTACAAGCAACTACCAATGAAATCGAGATTACTAGCTGATTCATTTCTTGATTAGCCTTTTTTCTTACTGTGATAAAAAGTGAAATAATACCATAGATAATTCCGCAAATAAATAAAATCTTTAAGAGTAGATTGGTCAATAAATCTCCCCCCTAATATAAAATTCTAGATTATTTGTATTTCTTCTATTGTGATATTTTCCTATAACAATAAATTGTTGCTTCCTTATTTTAACACAATGTTGCTTAACAAAAATACCCATTACCACAGATTATAACCGCAAGAATGAGGATGAATGCTGGAAGTATTTCTTGATAAAATGGGTGCAACATTTATATTTCATCTTTATCAGTCCATTGATTTAATCATGGTAATAGGAGTTGAAGGGAACTTCATAGGTCACGAGACAACTGGTATGATTAAAAGACTGGTATTGCAAAAGATAGAACAATGAGGTAAAGGGATGCTTTTCACGTTTCTTTCTTCCTAATGATAAGCGCCTCTACGAAGGGGTAGCTATCTCACGACAAAGGAGTTGATAATGAATGTCTAAGGCAAATCTATCTTTTAATGAAATGTGGGAGAAAATTATCGCTTGTGATCGTAAATATGATGGGTTATTTTATACAGCAGTGAAAACAACGAAAATCTATTGTCGACCTTCTTGTCGATCAAGAAAGCCAAAAAAATGTAATGTGGAGTTTTACCATGATCTGAAGGAAGTAGAGAAAGCAGGTTATCGTGCATGTAAAAGGTGTCAACCAGACGTGGAATATTCTCCTCACCACCTTCTTGTCACAAATGTCATCACCTTCCTAGTAAATAATTATAAAGAAAAACTAGAATTAAAGGATATATCCAATCATGTTGGCGTCAGTTCTTTTTATCTTGATCGCCTGTTTAAACAAGAAACATCAGAAACACCAAGAACGTATTTGGAAAAAATCCGAGTGGATAAAGCAGCCTATTTACTGGCAAATACAGATTATACAAACCTTGAAATTTGTTATGAAGTAGGATTTCAAAGCCCATCAAATTTTTACAAGGCCTTTCGTCAGTTAAAAGATTGTTCACCAAAAGAATATCGAACGCATAAACGATAAGGGGAATTAAAATGGAATGGACGGATAATAAAAAAACGATAATAATTCATCCACCAAAAGAGTTTAGCTTTGAAGAGTGTTTAGTGTTTTTGGGAAGATCGAATCAAGAGATGACCCATCAAATTAAGGATGGCTATTTATATAAGTTAATGAAATTGAACGGGAAACGTATTTTATTAAAAATAAGTGGTCAATCAAGAGAAATAACCATTGACTTCCCATTAGGCCCTCTATTGAAAAATGAACGAATGTTGATTGCAAAGTATGTTTGGGACTGGTTTGATTTAGAAAGAGACTTATGTTCATTTTATGATATTGCATATCAAGACGAGATATTAAGACCCATTGTCCAAAAATATGATGGGTTAAGAATGATAGGGATTTCAAATTTATTTGAGGCACTGACATGGGCGATAATTGGTCAACAAATTAACCTACCATTTGCTTATGCGTTGAAGAAACGGTTTATTGAACAATTTGGAGAACCCCTCGAATTTGAAGGGCAAACCTTTTGGTTATACCCAACCCCTGAAAAGATAGCAGCCTTAAGCGTGGAGGATTTAAGGAATCTCCAATTTTCTGTTCGGAAAGCGGAATATGTCATTGAGGTTGCCAGTAAAGTAGCAAATGGAACATTAACTAAAGTCGACTTACTACAGAACGAAAACGATGATGAAATAAAAAAAACATTAATGAATATTAGAGGAATTGGTGAATGGACAGCCCATTATGTGATGATGAAATGTTTGCACTCATCCTCTGCATTTCCTATAACCGATGTTGGACTTCACAACGCACTAAAACAAGCATTAGGACTTCATCGTAAGCCTAGTCTACCTGAAATAAAAGGGATGAGTAAAAAATGGGATGGATGGGAAGCGTATGCTACCATTTATTTATGGAGGTCATTGTATGATTAAGGAATATATAGTAGATTACTATTCTCCAATTGGAGTAATCGAAATAATCGGAACAGATAAAGCCATTTCTTCCATACTGTTTACTGAAAGAGAGTTTCCTGTAAATAGGGTGAACGAGAAGACACCTGAAGTCTTGAAGGAATGCTGTAAACAGCTTGATGAATACTTTAATGGAGAACGACTAGTTTTTTCTTTCCCATACCTTATTGACGGGACTGAGTTTCAGAGAAATGTTTGGAATGAGTTAATCGCTGTTCCCTATGCAAAAACAAAGTCTTATAAAGATATGGCCATTTTGATTGGGAATGTAAAAGCGGTCAGAGCAGTGGGGAAGGCAAATGGTAAAAACAAATTAAGTATCGTCATACCTTGTCATCGAATTATCGGATCAAATGGGGAATTAATAGGCTATGCAGGTGGGCTATGGAGAAAGGAGTGGCTTTTAGACCATGAACAAAGTGTGGTGAGCTATTCAACCGAATTATAAAAAAGAAAGCTAAACCAAATCTAGTAAAAAATAGCCATTTTTTCAAGGGAATGTATACAATGTGTTGTAGCTTGTAGTACAAAGGGTATACACAGAGGGAGAGAATAGGAGAGGAATGGGTCGTTTCTATTTGTCTTTGAAATTCTAATAAAGAGTAGGTTGAACGGTTTATGGATCATTATGAAAAGGTCATTCACTAGAAATGAAGTTTATAAGTGGTAGATTGTAAAGCAACATGAAAGCTATCTTCAGTATAATATCGTTTGTTTTACACGGATGTGCGGTAATGTATTTCTACTTATTTCAAATTCCATTTACTTTAAGTGATGCTAGTTGAATAATGAATGTTCCTCTTGCTTTCTACGTATCACTTCCTCGAAAAACATAGTAACTTCTGATCGTTTTCGCCTACCATTCATATAGCGGATTTATTTTACCCAAACTCAAGGTTTGTCATAGATGTGTCCTATCCCCTAAATGAAAGTAGCAATTAATCGTCACATTTTCTTCATAATTTTAACAATATATACATATTTTAGGTTTTGTTTGTGGTGTATAGTGGTTGTGGAAGTTAATCAAGCGATTAATTTACTAATTTAGTAGGGAGTGGATTCATATGTTGAAAAAATTAGTGATAGCAGGTACTGTTGCAGTAGCTGGTTTTGGTGGAATTTCAGAGGCAAGTGCAGAAGTATTTCCAGTGGAGTCTAATATGGATGTTCCAGACACTCAAATCGCGATAGAAAGTGTGTACCACGATTTTTGGATTGGCGGATACGACAGCTACATCATTGATGGTCAAGTTGATTTCCCAAATTATCTTCGTTCTGTTTCGATTTCAACAGCCCCAGGCCAATACGTCTGTGTGGAATTATGGGACGATCTCGGTTTAATAAGTGAGACGATAGTAGAAGGAAGTGAATTTGTCGGCCTCTCAGCAAAACCAAGGGAAGGAACGTTATCAATAAAAATCGTTAATTTATCTTCTTGGTGGCAAGAAATAAATTTATCTACGATGGGCTATTGAATGGTGTTTAATTTCACCTTAGGAATTCTCTATTAGGTATGGATGAATAAGTAACAATCCAAGAGAAATAGGATGACAAGTACGTAATGATAGAGATGGTTCAATACTTAGCTGTCATTATTCTTGTTTAGGATTCTTATCGGTCACGTTGGATTTTCGCACTTCAGACTGATAATGAGACGGTAATCCCTAACGGGAAAAGGTGAATCCTGTTAAGAACACAGTTGAAAAAGAGTTACTCCAAACCATTTGAATGTGCGATACAACGATGTACTCTAGACCTTCCGATAATTGGAGTTTTGTAGGGTTTAATAAAAAACCAAATAAGGCGTCCGTTTGTTCACTAAGCCTGAATAATGTACGGCGGACCATTTCATTTGAGCTAGCGGATGCCACATTCTCCATTTTTACTTTAAGGCTATTGGTCATTACAACGTTTAAGATGATGATGCCGATTGTTCCACTAATAGAACGGATAAAACGTACTCGCTGATGTTACTGCGCCAAGGCGATTTTTGGGAATTCATTTGTTGCAAGATCCATCGTACTCATTAAGTAAAAGCCTAATGTAACGATGAGTATGCCGTATGTTAAGAAGGTTCGGTAGCGGAGAATTAACAATAACCTTTCACTAACAATACTTGCTACTATTAAAGATTTCATCATCGGAGTTATCGTTGAGCCTGCTTGAGTAGGACTGACCCCGAAAACCCATTACAGCATCAAGCATACCCAGTCCAATTAAAATATAAAAGGTATTGGTTGTAGCATATACGCGATTTTTAAATAATCTTAAATCGAGAACGTGCTTACTAGCTTTACTCTCTACAAAAACAAAGAGAAAAAAAGAACAACGCTCCCCAAAATAAGGAATAGCTTTCAAATGAACGCCAATCAAATATGAAAAAACCATTTAGTAGGCATAGCGCTTCCTACGATTGTTTGATCTAATGAACTAAAAAACATTTCGATTATTAATTCAGTCAAAACAATGATAAATTCCTAATTCCTCACAAATTTCCTCTCTCTGTCATTCTTCTAAGGTGTGTAATTCTTTCACATTTCATAAAAAATAATCATTAATATTTAGATAAAAAGCTGTCACGATATTGTGCTAGTCATTTTGTCGTCCTATAATAGGAGTAGTACATAGTCAAGGGAAAATGAAAAATAGGAGAGATTCACTGTATGGTGGAAAATAAAAAAGAAATGAAAGCAATTTTCCAAAAACTTCGTCAAATGGGAATAAAAGTAGAGCTTACGATTCCTAGAAGCCAACTCTCAGTTTATCGACCAAAGGACAACTGTTGTAGACAGACAACGATGTTGAATTTCAGGTAAAGTCAAGGAAGCGAGTAATACCAGAAATGAAATGATCGTAGTAAGGAAAAAGGTGTAGAGGGAGTTTAGGCAAAGTAATGTCAAACAACCGTACATTGAATAATTCCCTAATGATTGTAATGAAAGAAATGAATCCATCGTTTTTTGTTAAACAGAGGTAACCAATAGGGGTTATACTTCACCTGAGAGTTGGTTAGAAGGAAATCCATCCTAGGCTTTGTCTCAAATAAAATCTCATGTTATAGTGTATTAGCTCATTTCAGTTTGAATTGAGCTTTCTTTGTCGTGCATGAATCGTGATTGAATACGAAATTGAATTGTTGTAAAAAATGTGATTAATAACATACTACTAGTCTATCGGTGTCGATAGTTGCCAATAGGAAAGGGAATGAATATGAAGGAGATAGTAACATGGGTAAAGGAATGGCAAAAGGCACTTGCTATTGAAATCCAACATTTAAAAAAATACGGAAGTACAAAATATAGAATTCAAAACGGCCGAATGGTATCGAATGAAGGAAGGTATGCTTATTATTTTGATACGTCATTTGAACTGTTTATTCCAATTGGTTCACTTGTCCGAATGGAGTGGGGAAGTATGACTGCTTCCGGAACGGTATTATCCTCTGAAGGCAAAGGACTTATTTTATCATTTGAAGTGTCACTTGGTGATCTCATATCAGAAGCGTGGGTGTTGCATGATCCTTGGGAATTATTGGATCAATTATCAGAGCGATTAGCAGAACTGAAGAAGAGTAAACAAAAGTTAACTAGAATCCATCGACTTTTACACCCTACAATGGAGGACCGCCACCCTCGTGAGAAGGTGAAAAGTCCAGTTCATGAGCTAATCTTACGCTCTAAATATAACCCCGTTACATTTGTGTGGGGGCCTCCAGGAACAGGAAAAACATATACACTTGCTCGAGTCGCAGCCAATAAATATTTTAAAGGACAAAAGGTGTTAATTCTCTCTCATAGTAATCAGGCAGTCGACGTGATGATGAAAGAAACGGCAACATTTATAGAGCATAAAGAAAAGTGGAAGGAGGGCGATGTCATTCGGTACGGTAGTCAAGTGAGTTCAATCATTTCTGATCACCCTTCCTTATCGACTGATAAATTAATTCAAATCCAATTCCCCACGCTTTTTGAAAATAAACAAAGTTTAGTATTGAAAAGGAAAGCTTTAAAAAAGGACTTGTCATCTTCGTTTAGTACTCGTGATTCTGAGGATCTATTAAAAATTGAAGGGAAATATGCAAATGTTTTAGATAAATTAAGGCAGAGAGAAGCTAAATTGGTGAAGGACGCAAATGTCATTGGCGTAACGCTCGCTAAAGCGGCAATGGATCCCAATATATATGAAAAGCAATATGACCTAGTTATTGTAGATGAAGCTAGTATGGCATATGTTCCACAAGCAGCGTTTGCCGCTTCGCTAGGAAGACGAACCATTGTGTGTGGCGATTTTAAACAATTACCACCAATAGCCGTTTCGCGCCATGAACTGGTTGCCCATTGGCTAAAAGAGGATGTTTTTCATCGTTCCGGTGTTGCAGACTCGGTTGAAAATGGAAACCTCCATCCTCACTTATTTTTATTGAAAGAACAAAGGCGAATGCATCCTGAAATATCTGCCTTTACGAATAGAGTGATCTATCATTCATTAGTTGGAGATCATAAGGACGTTCGTGAAAGCAGGGAGCCAATCACAGAGCTGAGCCCGTTTTCAAACAGGGCTTCTGTTTTAGTAGATACAAGTCATGCTGGTAATTATTGCATGAAAGAGAAGAATAGTCATTCACGGATCAATATTTGGTCTGCCTTCCTATCTATCCAGCTTATTCAAGAGGCTTTTAGAGGAGGCGCGAGTTCAATTGGATATGTTACACCTTACCGTGCACAAGCTCAGCTTGTCACACTATTACTGCAGGACCTTTTAGAAAAGGAATTAACAGAAGCAGATATTATTGCCGCAACGGTCCATAAATTTCAAGGTAGTGAACGGGATGTGATGGTGTTTGATTCGGTTGACAGTTATCCTGAATCACGACCTGGTATGCTGTTAGTAGGAAAAAATAGCGAAAGATTGATTAATGTTGCGATAACAAGGACAAAGGGAAAGTTTATTCATGTTGCCGATGTCGCCTTTATACAACAACAGGTCTATTCTCGATCGGTTTTCAAACAATTGTATACTCATCAAAGGAAAACGAATCAGTTGGTAACCACAAATGAAATTGGCACATGGATAAAGCACCAACAGTCCAAATTACAATGGATGCATGCAAAAAAAATAAGTGGCTTAGCAAAAGACCTTCTTCATGCAAAACAATCAATCCTTTTATCTTTGCCTGAGGACGTAACGTTGTCGGAAAAATGGATTGAACTCATACAAGAGAAGTCTACCTCAATGGATGTGACAATCGTTTCCCGTACGGAAAGAAAGTGGTCATCAGCCATTCGCTGGATGTGTGAAGAAATGCCATTCCCATTTATTGTCATTGATGAATCGGTGTTATGGACAGGAGCCTTTTTTGAAGGGATGCCAAATGTTCGGCCCCCTTTCATTGCGGTTAGACTTCAATCAGAGACCTTTATTCATCATTTATACTCTGCTGTATTATCCTCGAATCAAAACGAAGCATAAGTAGTTTTGATTTATATTGGCATTCATGTATTTTTTTGGTTTTCATTTGGGCCTTCTTATAGTACTATAATAAAAAATATCATGCATTAGAAAGAGGGATTTGATTTGGAGCCGATGACATTAACGACAGAACGTTTACGGATAAGACCATTTACAATGGATGATGTGGAAGCTGTATATCAATATGCGTCTGACCCTGACGTTAGCAAGCACCTTCCTTGGGAAACTCACGAAACGTAAGAAGATACAAACGAGTTTATTAAGAGTAAAGTGAATAATGATAAAAACCGTATTTTTGGAGCGATCGCGTTATTAGATAGTAACAGAGTAATAGGAAGTATTGATTTTGTAACGTTAGATGAACATAACCGATGTGGTGAACTTGGATATGTGCTTTCAAAAGACATGTGGGGAAAAGGCTATATGGTCGAAGCCGTTACGGCTGTGATGGAATATGGATTTGATCATTTACACTTAAATAAAATTGAAGGCAGAGCGTTTGTAGAGAATGTTGGTTCTCAAAGAGTGCTTCAAAAAGTTGGAATGCACTTAGAAGGGGTTCATAGGGAGAAATTGTTTATTAAGGGGCGGTATTGGGATATGGCTTGTTATGGCCTGTTAAAAAAAGAGTTTTATTCAGATTAATAGGTGAATAGTATGAATATTAAATACTGTTCTTTCATTATCGAATGATAGAACAGAAAAAGGACAGAAGGTAGAATAATATGGATGCATTAATATTATTTGTAATAGCGACTTTCACTATGCTGATCGTTGGTTTTTTTAGCTTTTTGCAAGGGCTTCAAATTATTGTTCAAAAAGGGGTTAGTAAAAACTCAACGTTTGCACTTTTAGTAGGGTTCCTACTCTCTATTATGCAATTTACTCTATTAGCTGATGGAAAGGATCAAATATACGTTTTTCTCATTATAACTGCTGTAGTAGTCATCGTATATATTAAGAAACATGGGAAAACGGTTAGAATTGAAAGAACAACGAAAAATGAAGTGTTGATGGAATTGAGGAAACTGTTACAGAGAAATGAAATTTCCTATAATTTCAAACATGAACCTGATGAAAAGCCGAAAATTGACTTACTTAATGAGAAGGCTACTATAAAGATAGACTATTTTGGAGATCCTGAAAAAAAACGTGCATATTCTGTAACGTTTAGACAGTGGTGGAAAGTTCCCTATAAAAAATTAATTACCCAATTACAGGAAGAGTTTGAAAGTAAGCGAATGAACGAAAGCTATGTAAAAGAAGGGTTGATTCAAATGGCGGGAGCTTTATTCATATTTGCTATCGTCTTTTACTTTCTTTTTAAGTTCAATTCATTGCCTTTTTAAATCGGTTCTTGTTTGAAAGGACTGAGCTATATTAATAGTTGCTTTTGTCCTTCTAAAAGGGGGTGTCCAACTAATGATTGGATTCCCCTTTTATTTATGTTTTTTTACCTAATCAAGTGACAAGTCGTATTAGTAAAGGCAGCTTTAGTATTTTTTTACACAACCTATTAATAGTTTCAGCGTGCTAAAATTTAATCAATTTAACAGTAGATACTTTAAGTCTTCAATGACTTTCAATTCAATATACAAGACATTTTACAATTTATGCTAAAATATAATTATATAGAATTTTCTCATTCAACAAATGTGAAGTAACGGAAAATACAATATTCAAAACGTTTGCCATTCGTCAGATTGATCAAAGGGGTGGGATATGTGAACAAAATAGATATTGCAATGATTCTATATGTCATTGTGCTAATTACGGCTACTTCTGTAAGTTATCAGTATGGCTCCTCAATGATTAGAAAAACAGGGTTATTTTTACCCCAAGCAATTATATCAGCCACCATTAACTTATCATTTGGACTATTAGCCCTTTTAGGCTGGTCGTTCATTACGTGGGGTGTCAATGAATTTCTGTTCTTTGGAGGATTAGTTATAGGTGTAGGTTTGTTGGTTGTAGGCGAAGCTATTTTAATATCAATCTTATTTTTAAAGCGAAAAAAATGGCTACAACAACATAATAAAACCTTAAATTAGTCGTATGTTCCGTTATTAAGGACATCAAAATAACTAAAATACCATCTTTTAGAAAATAGCGTTAGTATAAGAAGATATAGTAGGGAACACTAAAATGAGGTGTTGTTTATGAAGACATATATCAACTTATTATTAGGGCTCCTTCTTATAATTATCCCTACTATTACAGACGCAGAGATGGAAGGGTATGAAATTGTTAGTCAGAATAATAAAGAGAATATAACTCTTTATGGTAAGAAAATGAATGGTTTATATAGGGAATTTAAAATTAATTTTAAAGGGGCAACCTACACAAAGCCTTTTTGGAATAGCGAAAGTAGTCCTACTTACGCTCCACAAATTTGCTGTATAGACATTAATAATGACCACAGGAAAGAACTCATCATCCCCTTAACATTAGGGCATGGTTCAGGCGTTCTGTTAGAAGATGTTCATGTGTTTCACACAATGGACAATCGGCTAACTGAAGTGATTGTTGATAATCCTTTAGCTATCATTTATAAGAACGTAAAAACAAAGCTAACATATGACGAAGCAGAAATTCGTATCGGGGAAAAGGATTATAAAGTAGATATAACACCTTTTGATATCAAATCTGAAGCTTTATTCGATGATATAGCCTTTGGGAGCATTATAGATTATGAGGTAATGAACAATAATCTTATGGTCAGAGTAGGCGGACGAATATCCCCAGCGAGTTCCATTGGAGATATTATTATTACTTATGAATACAAAAATAAAATGTATCAAGCGAAAACAATTGATTTTATAATTGATAGTAATAAAAACCCATTTTATGGTCCAGTGTAACATGAGCCTAAAAAGCCATATCAATGATATGACTTCCTATGGTACTCTTATTCAACTGGAACTCTATTTTGGAATTAATCGTTGCCTATCTTCTATATTTTCGTATTTTATGTAAGTACCGAATATATCCATCTTATCATTGACTATCTTAATAAATGAGTTATCATAAACTCCATAAATTGTAATAAACCGTGTTGCTTCGTAAATATCTTCTTCTATATGCTTCTTCCTTGCAGAATCTATATGTGGTTCAATATTAATATCAACAAGTCCAATACCATCATAAATAGATAACGGTGGAATGTTATCATTAATATCTTTTGCCAACACAACTTTCTTAGCCTTATTTATAGAGCCTGTACTTATACCAATAATAATACATAATAAACCTACCCCGATGAACAATTTTAAACATCATTATACTACATAAGTAATATTATACTTTTACAATTATTTAACTTTATGAAAAGAACCTTATTAAAAATGGAACATTGTCATACTCTAATACTTTTTAGTCAAGTAAATCGCTAATGTAATAACTTTCTAAAGAGTGAGAATTCTTTGTTGACACCTACGTTGATCAAGCATAAAATGAAAATAGATATTAGTAAATAGTAAATTTTCAGATTATGAGGGCATTTATGAAACAGCAGGATATTGGTAAGCAAGCGGTGTTATTCGTGACATTGAGTGAAGAAGAGCTTGCTTTATTTCCAGAAAAGATAAAACATACTCGTTACTGTACGGGCAGAGTAGGTTCAATGAATATGCAAAAGGTCATTTCTGCCGTCGAGACAGCAGCAAAACGAAATGGCATTATTCATGAAGACTTATATCGCGAAACTCATGCGCTATACCATGCCATATTAGAAGCAATTGAAGGCGTTACAAGAGGGCAGTTAGCGATCGGTGATATGATGCGAACGGTTGGCTTGCGCTTTTCGGTCGTTAGAGGTAGGCCGTATGAGAAAGAGGCCGAAGGCGAATGGATAGCCGTCTGTTTTTATGGAACGATTGGCGCTCCTGTTAAGGGGTTAGAGCATGAAACGATTGGTTTAGGAATTAACCACATATAAAATAAGTCATGGCCTAGAGACATTAGTGAGTAGGAGGCGATGATGGCATTACTATGCCATTGTCGCCTCTTTTTATGTTGAATAAAGAGGGAGGGGTTTGAATGATTGAACTAACAGGAAATTCGTTGACAATCGAACAAGTACGACAAGTAATCTATGAAAATAGGAAAATTACCTTATCAGAGAATAGTTTAAAAAAAGTTATAGCAAGTCGAAAAGCTGTTGAAGATATCGTAGAAAATCGTCAGACCGTATATGGAATTAACACAGGTTTTGGAAAGTTTGCGGATGTGACAATCGATGAAAAGGATGTAGATACACTCCAACTCCATTTAATTCGATCACATGCTTGCGGAGTGGGGGAACCCTTTTCCGTAGAAGTCGCAAGAACGATGATGCTTTTACGTTTGAATGCATTAATTAAAGGGTATTCAGGTATCCGCCTAGAGGTAATTGACCGTCTTATGACTCTTATTAATTCTCATGTGACACCTGTTATTCCACAGCAAGGGTCACTTGGTGCTTCAGGCGACCTTGCGCCGTTATCTCACTTAGCCCTTGTGTTGTTAGGAGAAGGTAGTGTTTTTTACAAAGGAGAAAAAAGGTCAGCTGCTTCCGTATTAAAAGAGCTTCAAATCGAGCCGATTGTGTTAAAAGCAAAGGAAGGATTAGCTCTCATAAATGGAACACAGGCAATGACAGCTGTTGGAATCATCAATTATATTCAAGCAGAATCATTAGCGTATCAAAGTGAATGGATCGCTTCGATGACGATGGAGGGACTTCACGGGATTATCGATGCGTTTCATCCAGCCGTTCATGAAGTAAGAGGCTATCAAGAGCAAATGGATGTCGCAAAAAGAATTCGTCATTTGTTAACGGACAGTCAGCTGATTACTTCACAAGGAGAAATGCGTGTCCAGGATGCTTACTCGATTCGTTGTATTCCCCAGGTGCATGGAGCCACGTGGCAAGCGCTCGCCTATGTAAAGGAGAAATTAGAGATTGAGGCGAATGCTGCAACGGATAATCCGCTGATTTTTGATGAGGGAAAAACGGTCATTTCAGGCGGGAATTTTCACGGGCAACCAATTGCCTTTGCGATGGATTTCTTGAAAATTGCTGTCGCAGAGCTTGCGAACATTTCTGAAAGACGAATTGAACGACTCGTGAATCCACAATTAAACGACTTACCAGCCTTTTTAAGTCCAGAACCTGGCCTTCAATCTGGAGCTATGATCATGCAGTATGCGGCAGCGTCACTTGTATCTGAAAATAAAACATTAGCCCATCCTGCTAGCGTAGATTCCATCCCATCATCAGCCAATCAAGAGGACCATGTCAGTATGGGAACAATTGGGGCTCGTCACGCTAGTATGATTATTAACAATACGAGAAGAGTTTTAGCGATTGAAGGAATTTGTGCAATGGAGGCAACACAATATCGTGGTAGTGACAAAATGGCTTCTAAAACAAAGGCCTTTTGGATTGAGGGACGAAAAGTTGTCCCAAGCTTCACTGAAGATCGTGTTTTCTCAGATGATATAGAAAGATACACAGAGTGGTTGCAATCAGGTGATTTCCCATGGGACACTGCAGAAAATTTCAATAATTTTGAAGGAGGAAATGAACATGACAACGAATGTAAATCGAACGATTACAGTGAAAACGGGTCTGAACTTAGAATGTAAAGGGTGGGAACAAGAGGCTGTTCTACGTATGCTTTACAATAATTTAGACCCTGAAGTAGCAGAGAAGCCAGAGGATTTAGTCGTGTACGGGGGAATTGGCAAAGCTGCACGAAATTGGGAAGCATTTGATAGTATCGTGGCAACACTTCGACGCCTAGAAAACAATGAAACGATGCTTGTCCAGTCCGGTAAGCCGGTTGCTGTATTTAAAACACATGAGGCAGCTCCTCGCGTACTTTTATCAAATTCAGTATTAGTTCCAAAATGGGCAAATTGGGAGCATTTCCATGAGCTTGACCAGAAGGGTCTAATGATGTACGGCCAAATGACGGCGGGTAGTTGGATTTACATTGGAACTCAAGGGATTTTACAAGGGACCTATGAAACGTTTGCAGCTGTTGCGAAAGAACATTTCGACGGTAGCTTAAAGGGAACAATCACCTTAACAGCTGGATTAGGTGGAATGGGTGGAGCGCAACCACTTGCGGTGACAATGAACGGTGGTGTCGTCATTGCAGTCGATGTCGATGAATCCCGAATTCAAAAGCGATTAGATACGAAGTATTTAGATAAAATGACAAGTTCAATCGATGAAGCTCTAGAAATGGCGATGCAAGCAAAACAAAAAGGAGAAGCGCTTTCGATTGGACTTATCGGTAATGCAGCTGAAGTTCATCATGAGTTATTGAAGCGTGCCGTTCAAATTGATATCGTAACGGACCAAACCTCTGCTCATGATCCATTAAATGGGTATGTTCCAGAAGGGATGAGTTTAAAAGAAGCAGATGAGCTCCGTGCCGAAGATTCAGAACGGTATGTTAAGCTTGCTAGCCGCTCAATGGCAAAGCATGTTGATGCCATGCTAGCGTTCCAAGCAAATGGATCAATTGTATTTGATTATGGAAACAACATTCGCCAAGTTGCAAAAGATGAAGGTATTGAAAATGCGTTCAACTTCCCAGGCTTTGTACCGGCCTATATTCGTCCCTTGTTTTGCGAAGGGAAAGGACCATTTAGGTGGGCTGCTTTATCTGGAGATCCGGAAGACATCTACAGAACGGATCGTTTAATTAAAGAGCTGTTTCCAGATAATGAGCCATTGCAGCGTTGGATTGATATGGCTCAAGAAAAAGTGGCTTTTCAAGGATTACCTTCTAGAATTTGTTGGTTAGGTTATGGTGAGAGGGTCAAGATGGGCTTGGCCATAAATGAACTAGTTAAAAACGGGGAGCTAAAAGCACCTGTTGTCATTGGTCGCGATCACTTAGACTGTGGATCTGTTGCGTCACCAAACCGCGAAACGGAAAGCATGAAGGATGGTAGCGATGCGGTTGGTGATTGGGCAATTTTAAACGCACTAGTAAATACAGCGGCAGGCGGATCATGGATATCTGTTCACCATGGTGGGGGCGTAGGTATGGGCTATTCCCTACACGCAGGTATGGTCGTTGTGGCAGATGGATCTGATTTAGCGAAGGAACGTTTAGAACGAGTATTGACGACGGATCCTGGAATGGGGATTGTTCGCCATGCGGATGCTGGATATGAAAAAGCAGAAGATATGGCAGAGAAACACGATGTCGATATACCGATGTTAAAAAAATAATAAGGCAATTTAAAGCAATGGTAAGTGGGGAAAAGGGAGAAATAACTTTTCCCTACGCTTTTAGGAGGGGCATAATAATGAAATATGATGTACTAATCACAAATATAGGACAATTAATTTTACCAAAGGAATCTTCCACGCCGTTAAAGGGAGAGGAGATGAAGAATCTTCCCATCTTAGAAAATGCTGCTATCGCCATCCAAAATGGTGTTGTTCGTTGGATCGGGCATAAAGACGAAGCAACGAATATGGAAGCGGTGGAGGTTGTTGATGTAAAAGGACGCTTAGTTTCACCCGGATTAGTGGACCCACACACACACTTAGTATTTGGTGGCTCAAGGGAAGAAGAAATGAGCTTAAAGCAGGCTGGGGTACCTTATTTGGAAATTTTACAACAAGGTGGCGGGATTCATTCTACCGTACGCGCGACGAGAGTTGCTTCTGAAGAAGCGTTGCTTCATAAGGCGCGCTTTCATTTAGAGCGTAGTCTTTCTTATGGCGTTACGACAATTGAAGCAAAAAGCGGTTACGGACTTGATCGTGAGACAGAATTAAAACAATTACGTGTCGTTAAAGCACTTCAAAAAGAGGCTTATTCAACAATCGTGCCAACCTTTTTAGGTCCTCATGCTGTACCGAAGGAGTACAAAGGGAAAGAAGACGTCTTCTTAGATGAAATGATTGATATGCTAGATGAAATACAGCAGGAAGAATTGGCTCATTTTGTCGATATTTTTTGTGAAACGGGCGTCTTCACGATTGAGCAATCGAAACGCTTTTTAGAAGCAGCAAAAGCAAAAGGGTTTTCCATGAAAATTCATGCGGATGAGATTGATTCTCTTGGTGGCACTGAACTAGCGGCTTCAGTAGGTGCAACGAGTGCTGATCATCTAGTTGCGGCAAGTGATCTTGGAATTGAAGGCTTAGCTAATTCAAATACTGTTGCTGTATTATTGCCTGGAACTACATTTTATTTAGGAAAGGATTCGTTTGCTCGCGGACGAGAAATGATTGATCGCGGTGCAGCAGTTGCGCTTGCCACTGACTTTAATCCTGGAAGCTGCGTTACGGAAAACCTTCAACTAATTATGTCCTTAGCTGCGTTAAAATTGAAGCTATCTCCTGAAGAGATTTGGAATGCTGTTACAGTCAATGCAGCCTGTGCCATTGAACAACAGGAACAGGCGGGTGTCCTTGCTATTGGAAGGGCAGCAGACCTTGTTGTATGGGAAGCAACGAATTATAAATACATCCCGTATCACTTTGGAGTAAACCACACTAAGACGGTATATAAAGCAGGTAAAGTTGTATGGGAAAGGAATAAGGGCTATGAATTTTCCTTATCTTAACGGAGCGACAAAACCACCTTTCCAAGACCGTCACGTCACAAAAGTCAAAGAATTATTTACGAGTTACACAGATGGAGCAAAGGGGGACATCGGGGTTATTGGGTTACCGTCCTCTCGTTCATCCATAACGATGAGTATGGCCTCTGAAACACCTGCAACGATTCGTGAAAGCTTTGGAGCGTTAACAACGTATTCTCATGATCAAGACACTGATTATGACTCGATTCGTTTTCTTGATTTTGGCGATGTGTATACTCATCCAACTTCTGTAGATGAAACAATTGAAAGATTATATGTAAGTGTTAAAGGGATGCTTGAGACGAAAGCATGTAACAAATACCTCATGCTAGGGGGAGATCATGGGGTAAGCTTTCCTTCTATTCGGGCATTCGCTGAACAATACGGTCGAATCGGTGTCATTCAATGGGATGCTCATCACGATGTCCGCAATACAGAAGATGGCGGAAGAACGAACGGGACGCCTTTCCGCAGTTTGTTAGAAGAAGGTTGGATTCACGGAGAAGACTTAATTCAAGTTGGCATTCGGGATTATGCGAACGCGAAGGCTTACGATGATTATGTGAAGGAAAAAGGCATTACTGTCTATTCGATGAGCGATGTAGATCGTTTAGGAATTAATCATGTAATCAATGAAGCATTAGCTAAGCTAGAAGGAAAAGTAGACATGATTTATTTATCGGTTGATATGGATGTAGTCGATCAAGCCTTTGCTCCTGGCTGCCCTGCCATTGGACCTGGTGGGATAACGAGTCGTGAATTGCTGTCAAGCGTGAAAATGGCGAGTTCTCATTCGAAGGTAAAAGCAATGGATATTGTGGAAATCGACCCGAACAAGGATTATCGGAATATGACGAGTCGTCTAGCTGCTGCTGCCGTCCTTCAATATTCATTCTTGTAAATCCTTACTTAACTAAATTCATAATAGATTTCCTTTTTTAGAAGGTAGGCGAAACCCTGCCTTCTATTTTTCTGTTTTTGTGCTAGTAACTTGATATGAATTCTTAGGACTTTTCACACTAGGATAATATTGCTATACAAAAATGAAAAGTAAGCATTTAAAGTGCAGAGTAGGATGTCATATTACATTATTAGGGTTAAGGTCATGCTTCTTTATTAATCTACTTGACCCTAATAAAAGGAAAGATAGGATACCACTGATGAAGGTAATATAGAAACCTAGCTGTACAGTCTCCTGGCTAAATTGTAAATCAATACTTGATATCATTAAAATAGGTGCAAAATAAATATATTGAATAACGGATAAAAGTGGAATGGAACATAATAACAATAATGTCCATATATAAAGTCGTTTCCTTTTCATGATGAATACAAAAGAGGTTATCCCAAACAGTAAAATTAACATCCCGGACCAATGGACAAGCCCATTTATATACATAAATTGAATTCGGGACCATTCAAAAAATAATCCAGCTATTGACGTCATAATCAGTAGTAGTTGGAAATATCTCATTTACATACCCCGCTCTATTCGATTATTAATATTATTATACATTAAATACCATCTAAGAAAATATAACTATTTAGTTGTCTAGAAATAGTAGATGTGTACATAGAAATAATAAATCAAAATGGCAAATATGAATAAATATCTCTAATAAGTTGAATCACACATGTAAAAAACACAAGTCCTTTGACTTATGTTTTATTAGATCATCCTATCATTTTAATCATTGCTGGATGTAGCTCTTTATGACAAGTTTCTTTTTTGATGAGGATTTCAATCAAATCCCCTTTATGATTGGCGTGCATAGGATGATCATTTAAGGAAAAGGGAAATGGGATAGTTCGTTTCCTTTTTTCTGTTTCCTGAGTACATTTAATACCTATTTCTAACTGATGGTCACACTTCATAATTTCAATTTCCTCTAACTCTAATTCCTTAGTAAATACCTCGATGATATAGGCATCTGTTATATCAAATAAATCAATCCGAAATTGATTCTCATCCAGAAAATTGGTAAAAGGGTCTAGCAAGATTCCTTTTAATACATTCTCCCATTCTTCTAGATTATCGTCATGATGGTAATTCATACAAATAAGACCCCCGTTTCTTTTTCTCAGTATATTCATAAATAGGAGAAAAGGTGAACGATTTATTGATATCACATCAGTATAGGGAGATAGAGACATTGAGATTTAACACAATAGCCTAGCTAGATTTTAATAAGAATTGGGGGTATTTTATATAAATATCAGTAATTGGAGTAGAAGAAATGACTTCTCAAGGCGTTCGAGAAGTGGTCAAAGGCTACCATTCTTGTAAAGCAATCTACATGCGTGTATATCCGACTAAGAGTGGGTATCACCATTTCTAATGGTAGTGTAACATCAGATATATAAACGCAATGAAACATTTAATAATTTATTAATGGGGGAGTACAGAGAGGGTCAGTTTGTCTACATAATCGAAAAATATGAGGAAGTAAATCATTAAGTCTATCCTATTCAACAGGCCATGATGTAGTGGCTAATGAAGTAGAAATAGAGACTTATAAACCTCGTCACTATGATTAATTCACAAGACATGTATTTGTTTTTCCTCAATTGGAAGGAGGTCACAAACTATCATATTAATCTATTATTAAATTTTCAAGACATTTAATATGTATATATTCACTGAGTTGGATAATTTTATTTATTTTATTACAATATTATGAAATTTCGTGTAATATATGTATAAAGGTTAGCCGGAAAAGAAAGGTGGTTATGATTTCTAGGAGAAAGTATTTATGTGCAGATGATTAATACTGCCGACTTGGTATAGTAATGTAATCATTATCTATAATTTATTTAGGATAAAATTCATACTCGGATCTCACAACCTTTAATGTTAAATAAAATAACTTTATAGAATAAAAGTTGAGGTGGCAAGTGTGTTCAAGAATCGGTATTTTCAATTCTGCTTGATGCTAATGACAATCTATGTACTTACTGGGTGTGATTTGGATACAAGCAAAGAGAAGTCTGCTGTATCAATAGATAAAGATTCGTTTTCTCCAAAGAGTGTTCCTGCCGGACACGATACGGCATATGATATTAATCTAAAGATGAGTAGTGAGGGAGATTTTGAATTAGATACAAAGCTAGATATTAAGAATACTTCTAACGATACTTGGAATGAGTTGGTTTTTTATTTAATTCCAAATGTCTTTACTGAAGAGACTGAATATTCTGGTTCTCAGTATAAACCAGGAACTTTATTAATTGATGAGGTTGTAATTAATGGAGAAAAAGTAGAGTATGAACTAGAAAAAGATGCATTGACGGTTCCTTTAAAGAGTCCCTTAGAAGCGGATGGGGAAATCAATGTAAGGGTTAAATATAACTTTACCCAACCTGAAAAGGGATTAAGGTATACAAAAAGCAAAGCAAATTACCACTTAGCCCAATTTTACCCGATGCTGGCTACTTATAGGGATGGTGGTTGGAATAAAGAAGACTATAGATTTGGAGTGGAATCGTTCCATACGTCCTATAGTGATTTTAATTTTACGTATGAGATACCTGAAGGATTCACAGTGGCCACTACGAGTCCAAATGACTCCTATCCAAGTGCAACCAAGGGTAGTGTACAAGCTAGTAATGTTAATGCGTTCTTTGTAGGGATTCTTAAAGATCCTACTATTATAGAGAAAAAGGTTGGACACATTACTATTAATGTTCTAGGGTTTAAAGTAGATTCGGAATTGCACCAAGAAGTAACGGATATCGCTGCAGATGCCATCACTTATTTTGAAGAAAACATTGGCATGTATCCACATGATCAAATAGATATTGTTTTAGATGGAATCGGCATGGAGTATCCTGGGATTGTTACTGCACACTCCGTCATCAATGGTATTTTACAGTTAGATCCAGAGCCATTAAAAAAGACAGTTGTTCATGAACTTGCTCATCAGTGGTTTTATGGAGTAATTAGCAATGACTCATACCACGATGCATGGTTAGATGAAGGTTTTACTACATTTGCAACAGATTTATTTTATTATGCACGAAATAAAGAGGAAGAGCCTTATGGTGACGTGTTCAAAGAGATAGAAATAGATTCAAAACCAGTAAATCTACCTATGCACGAGTACGAAAAAGAAAAAGAAGGCTACTATTTTTACAGAAAACCTACTGTATTTTTGTGGGGGTTATTTGAAGAAAGAGGTGGGTTAAAAGGGGCTGAAAACTTCTTGAGTACCTACTATGATTTCTATCAATATAAAGAGATAAATTCTGAAGAGTTTATCAGGTTCATGAAGCAGTACTTTGATTTAAGTGATGATTCAGTTTTTGAAGATTGGCTAAAAGTGAAATAATCAATATAGTATTTCAAATACGCTTGTGAATATCAAAGATAGATATAGATTGATCTAATTTTTTTGTTTAACCTTTAAGAAAATGAGCCATTTTGAAGATTTTAAAATGGCTTCTTTAGACTTATGAACAAATTATATTTTAAGCTTGTAATTCAATGCGTAAAGGAATCGAAGTCTTATACTTAAAACAATTATCGTATGCGTTCTTAAATAAACGAATTATTCAGAAGATGATTAAATATTTGTCACTAGCCTAGGCAGCATTAATAAGCCTTATTTGCATGATTGCTACATATAGGAATTTAAAAAAATCGATGGCCCTACAAAGGTTCTCTTTAAATTTATTGAAAATTTAAAAACGTTCCTTTTATATTTTTTGATAAAAAGTAAGGACAATCAGATAAGGAGGAAATACTATGCACGAAATTACTGGACATGAACTAAATAATGTACATGATATGAAAAAACTAGATATTGTTATCCTTCAGGCAGTATTGGATGAATTGCAAAAAGAAAGTGAGCAAAAAAGAAAAATTAAAATCGCCACCTCAAACTCATATATAATTGCAGAAAGAATCAACACGGAGGAGCCTGACATTAATACGGTCCCTTTATTAGACAAAGCGATATTAAAATCAGAGGACACGATATTTAAGATGATGCAAGAAGGGAGCGTATTAAATTTAAAAGGAATGATTGTGTTAAACAATGTAAAAATAATTCCATTTGCTAACCCTGATATGGAGATGGACTGTGAAAGTTTTGCTATTTATACTGACCATATTATGGGGATTACATTAACAGAAGATTAATTAATATAACCCACTAGATTATGAAATCAGTTTGTGCCTGTTAATCTAACTAGTTATGCAACAATACCATCTGACTGTCCAACTGAGGATTAATACTATGAAGTGAGAAAGGCCGTGTATTGACATGAGAGATTATCAGGCAATGATATTTGATTTAGACGATACATTACTTAATAGAGATAAAGCCGTAGAAAAAATGTTTTTAATGATTTTAGACAAGTGCTATGAGGAGGTTAACCATTCAAGAAAAAAAGAGATGCTGCAAAAATTCAAAGAATATGACCAAAGAAGGTATGGCCAAAGTGATAAAATAAATGTTTTGGAATCATTATTTGATGAATTTTCACCAAAATATAGAATGCCACGTCATGATATTCAAGATTTTTGGAATCAACATTTCCCTTATTGTTTTTCTATCAACCAAAACACTATTAATATCATAAATATTATAAAAAAGCATGTTAAAGTCGCTATTGTAACAAATGGCGCAACTCAGAGACAGAGAGCGAAAATTAATAACACGAATTTAAATAGTTGTTTTGATACAGTCATTATTTCTGAAGAAGTAGGATTTAGTAAACCTGACAAACGTATTTTTGAATTAGTATTAAACAAACTTAAAGTAGAACCGGATGCCACATTATTCGTTGGAGATGACATAGAAAGGGATATTGATGGTTGTCAAAATGTAAATATAAAGGGGATATGGTTCAACCCTTGTATGATCAACAATGAATCTGATATAAAACCATATGACGAGATCCATTCATTGGATGAATTACTGAGTTATATTATGTGAGAAAGAAATGATGGATACCTTTATAGAACATATTGAAGAAATGGTCATAGTTCTTTGTTTTTATACCTAATTATATGTAAACGATGAATAACCGAGAAAACACGACTAAATGTGTTTCTGGGTTATTTTTTATTTGTTTTATTTTTATTACGATTATGAGATGACTGCATCAATTTGGATTTAATGGGGGTAGCGTCATAAGGATTTTTAAAATAAATAGCTTAGTTTCTCTAGGTTTTTTAACCGAGAAATTAGGCTTTTGTTATAAAAAAAGAGCCTAGATTATTGTGAAAACTTCCAACATAGGGAAACCGGTGATTGTTACATCATTAAGACCGTATTTCTTAATGTGATATCCTCCCCATACAGTAGACAGGTGAAATAATGCAATCTGTTACTGTAAGGGGAGTTTTTTCATAATAATGACTAACAATTTCAAAACAGTCAAGCATCGATTGAAGACTATAGAAGAATCAGTAAATGTATCTGATTGAATAGATTGCTCGGCGGAGATAAGTATTCGTTAGCAAGCTAGCATTGACATTTATAAATGGAAACCCTACAGCATCAGCTATTGGTCCGCGTTTTGGAAATGTTAATTAATTACTCCTTTAATCCTTCTAACTCCAGCAGCAGAAGATTGTTCTTTTTTAATACTGAACTTTCCTAAGTTTGTTGTATCTTCTACATGAGGTCCTCCACATACTTCTCGACTCCAAACTTTCCCTTCGTTATCTTGTATTGTATACACCTTAACGATATTCGGATATTTATCCCAAAAATTCCCTTCAACATTACTTTCTTTCGCTTCCATTTTAAGCATCTCTGAAATATAGGTAACTGCTTTTGATGAAATCGCATCATTCACATACTTTTCCACCTCAGCTATTTGCTCTGGAGTAAGTTTTTCATCATGGTTGAAGTCAAACCGTAAACGTTCTGAAGTAATATTACTTCCTTGTTGATGAACATGATCACCTAAAACTTCCCTTAAACCAGCAAGTAATAAATGAGATACCGTGTGCAGCGCTGTTGTTTCTGTTGAATGTTCAGCTAATCCACCTTTAAATTTACCCGCAGAAGCAGTTCTGCTCTTTTCAGCATGTTTTTTTGCCGCCTCTATATAAGACGCCTTGTCCTCCATGCTATATCCGCTTTCAGTTAGAAACTCTTCCGTCAACTCCAAGGGAAACCCATATGTTTCGTAAAAATAAAAGGCATCTGCACCTGTAACTTTCCCCTTATTCTTAAGATGTTTTTGTATTTCAAATTCTCCTTGCTGTAAAGTTCTATAGAAAAGATTTTCTTCTTTATTTACTATTTCGATAACTTTCTTTTTATTTCCAATCAAATCTTCATAAGCTGTTGCTTCATCTATATAAACTTCAGACAACTTACCGACAAAATTTCCTTGTATACCTATTTTTTTACCTGCACGAATAGCCCTTCTTAATAACCTTCTGGTTATATACCCTGCATCACTATTAGCTGGCTGCGCACCATCATTAATTAGAAAAGTAGCCGCTCTCACATGATCAAGTATGATTCTAAACGACTTTAAATCGTCTGTATATTGTTTACCACTTAACTCCATCAATTTTTTCTTGGGATTAAGGAAGAAAGCCGTATTATAAATATCCTTGTCACCATTTAGGGCTGTTGCAACCCTTTCTAATCCGCCTCCATAATCAATATTGGGATTTTGCATCTTTACAAATCCTGTTTCTTCTTTTTTGTAACACATAAATACGTTGTTCCCAATTTCTAAAAACCTCTCGCTTTCAGAAGCAGGATGATCCAGTGAATCACCGCCTGGTTCAAGATCATAGAACATTTCACTATCAGGCCCACCCGGTTCACCAACAGGCATATCCAATGGACTTCCGGAACGACTCCACCAATTTTCTTTTTCATCGTATAAGAATATTTTTCCACCTCTAGATGTCCCATATTGATAAGGGTCATCTTCAATGATAGGTTCTATTCCAACTGATTTAAATTTTTCTGACCAGATTTGAATGGCTTCCGTATCTTTCTGTATATTCAAATCATCACTTCCTATAAAAGCACTAATATACAGCCTGCTGGGATCAATTCCTAATTCGATAATATGCCAATTCCAAATGGCATCGATTTGCTTTTTCTTATAATTATTTTCATTTGCTTTAAACTCCCATCGACCTATCATTTCAAAAAATGTCAGATGCGACGTATCTCCTACTTCATCAATATCCACTGTCCTTAAACACTTCTGAATATTAGCAATCTCATTACCTATCGGATGCTTTTCCCCCAATAAATATGGAACCATAGGTTGCATTCCACTTCCTGTAAACAACGTTGAGGGATCATTTTCTGGTAACAAGCTAGAAGAGGGCACTTGGCTAGCCCCTATTCCTTTCATAAAATCAATATATGATTTTCTTAACTCATCTGGTGTCATTTTCACTATGCTCAATACCTCCATTTCAATTATTATTTCTTCTCAGAAAATTATTTTGCAAATATTCAATCTAGAAGAAATAAAACAAAAAAGCCCTAAGCTGACATATTTCTTGTCAACTTAGGGCGAACTATGATGTCCGTGTTACCACCTAATTTCAGATTTCTCTGCACTCTATCAATACGGGATATCTCCGGTATTGTTTCCTGAATAACGGTGGAACTCCGTTGAAGCCTACTAAGATTCCTCTGTTCGGTTCACAGCTCCGAGACTGCTTCACTATTAGATCAATAAAGATTCGCACCAACCATCTTCTCTCTGTAAAATCCCTAATACCTACTATTTCTCATCATAGCTTTTCGTTTTAAGTTAAACCAATGCTATCACACTCAAATTGCTCCGTCAATTTAATTTTACTATATTTTATACGGTATAAGTTTGTCGATTCTACTATCAGCTTTGGCAATTCGGTTGCTTCGCATCCTCTGACTTTAGCCAAATTATAATTCTCCCCAGCCTCCATTCCACATTCCTGTTTACCTGTAAAATAATCAGGAGGATGTGCTTTGAAAAGCGCGTTGATGTTTGCTTCACTTTAAAACCCACGATTTATTGCCAATTTCACTTTGGAGTAACCAAGTATCGCGAACTACGACAAGAGGTTCGTAATTGTGGCATCTGGGATTATCCCAGCTAGTATATGGTAATAGCAGCTAAGTGATTTAAAGCCCAGGCTGCTTTTCATGTCGGTGAACTTACGTATTCACCATAGATTCAAATTCAGCATCTCCTGAAGCAACTCAATGTTGGTTTCTACTCTATTTTTCAGTTGTGACGAAACTGTGGCATCTGTTAAATAGGGTTGGCAAACAGGGGTAAGTTCAATAAAATAAAGTTAATAACACAATATATTGTGTTATAAAATTAACTATATAGGCATATGTAGTGTTTAGGTGAATGAGGGGTAAGTCGAAAATTTAAAGGAATTGTTGATAGAAAAAAACGGATACCAAAAATGATAATAAAGACAAACTATTTAAGAATCAACAGTCATCATTCTCTTGAAGGGATTGAATAGTCATATCGTATTAGTAAGGAAATTCGCCTTATTTTGTTTTTTTCTATAGTTTTGATGGTAGTATATGGGGTTATATTGCTGCAACCTTTCTGTCTCTCTATAGAAGATGGAGATTTGTTTGTTTTTTAAGTAGAAAATTATTTGAAGGCAGGGATTAATATTATGTTGGTAGATAATGAGAGAACAAAAGAGCTGTTAAAAACATTTGATGAGATTTCGAATACAACGTCTAGTGAACTATTGAATGAAAATGCAAATATGGATGGACGTTCTCCCATGGGGCAAATGAATAAATTTGGAACCGAATCGTCAAAATACTATGCGGTCACAAAACTATTGAGTGATTCAGTAAAAAATGCCATTAAAGATAACTTTATTCATATTCATGATATGGATTTTATGCCTATGGGAACGACCACCTGCTGTCAAATCCCACTCGCTAAGCTTCTAGCCAATGGGTTTAATACTGGTCATGGTTACATTCGTCCGCCTCATGGTATAAAAAGCGCTCTTGCATTAGCATCTATCATTTTACAAGCAAATCAAAATATGCAACATGGCGGACAAGCATTACCAATGTTCGATTTTGATTTAGCACCTTACGTAAGGCGAACATTTGAAAATCACCTTCAAAGGCTTAATGGATATCAAACTTTTTATAAGAAGGCAGAAAAAGAGCGGATTGCGTGGAAAGAAACAGAGGACGAGGTGTATCAGAGCTGTGAAGCGTTTATACATAACAGTAATTCAATGCATTCTCGTGGAGGTTCACAAGTTCCTTTTATATCCATTAATTATGGAACTGATACTTCGAAAGAAGGCAGAATGATTATTAAAAATATTCTTTTAGCTACTCAAAGCGGACTTGGGAAAGGAGAGACCCCCATTTTTCCCATTCAAATATTTAAAACTAAAAAAGGAGTAAATTTCGAAGAAGGTGATCCGAACTATGATATGTATCAATTAGCACTAAAAACAACAGCCATGCGCCTTTATCCTAATTTTAGCTTTATTGATGCCCCTTTTAATATTCAATATTATGATGGTACACCAAAGAGCGAGGTTTCTTATATGGGCTGTAGAACAAGAGTCATGTCAAATTTACATGGGGAAGAGAATAGTATCGAGAGAGGAAATCTGTCTTTTACTAGCATTAATCTTGTGAAAATTGCTCTTAAGAGCAACAATGAAAAACAATTCTTTGCCCTGCTTGAATCTTATTGTGATCTAGTCATTCAGCAACTATATGAACGTTATTTACATCAATGTACGAAAAAAGCTAAAGACTTTTCATTTTTATACTCTCAAGGAATTTGGAAGGGGAGCGAGGAATTACAAGGTAGGGATAGTTTGGAAACGGTCCTAAAGCAAGGTACACTGTCTATCGGCTTTATAGGCTTAGCTGAAGCATTGATGGCCTTAATGGGTTTTCACCATGGTGAAAGTGAGAAAGCGTGGACACTTGGGTATAAAATTGTACAGTTTCTACGAGAAAAAGCAGATCTTGCAACAGAAGAATATCAGCTTAATTTTTCGTTAATAGCGACACCCGCCGAAGGGTTATCTGGAAAATTCACAAAACATGATCAATTAGAATTCGGTGAAATAAAGGGTGTGACTAATCGACCTTTCTATACAAATTCATTCCATATTCCTGTTTATTACCCTATTAAAGCAATAGATAAAATTAGAAAAGAAGGTCCTTTTCATGAATTATGTAATGCTGGTCATATCACTTATATTGAGAGTGACGGTAATTTGGTTAATAATCTTTCAGCTATCGACCAGTTAGTAAAGGCGATGCATGCTAATCATATTGGCTACGGGTCAATTAATCATCCGGTGGATTATTGTAAGAATTGCAGCTACTCAGGAATTATCAATCAGGAATGTCCTGTCTGTCATACTACGGAGGAAGGAGATATTTCTAGGATTCGCAGAATTACAGGCTACTTGGTTGGGGACATGTCGAAGTGGAACTCTGCAAAAAAACAGGAAGAAAAGAATAGAGTGAGGCACCAATGAAAGTTATGAATATTTATCATGACTCTGTCGTAGACGGTGAAGGCTTAAGAACAGTCATCTTCTTTGCTGGTTGTCCACACCACTGCTTAGGTTGCCATAATCCTAAAAGTTGGGATATTCACAATGGAATTGAAATGTCCGTTAATGATATTTGTGCGGAGGTATTATTAAACCCGCTTTCTAATGTTACGTTATCTGGAGGCGAACCATTTCTCCAAGCTAGAGAAGTTAAGAAGCTTGCAAAAACATTAAAGGCAAAGAAGAAAAATATATGGATCTATTCAGGATACACATATGAGGAGCTTATTAGCAGTGAAAATACACATGTTTTGGAGTTACTAAGCCATTGTGATGTATTAGTTGATGGGCCTTTTTTATTGGAGGAAAGAGACATTTCACTTCGCTTTAGAGGAAGCAGTAATCAAAGGATCCTATCATTAAAAAAGCTACAATGAATATTCATAGTGATTTTTGTATACAATCTCTGTTATTTTTTTTCGAGTAAATGTCGTTGGAATTGACAATCGTTTTTTAATACTTTATTAAATAAGGCTACTTAATACTTCTTTAACTTTTCAAATGCTAAAATGAACATTGCAAATACAATTAGACAAAGAATATTTGAGCTATTAGTACTCGGGGCAGGTGACAGCATACCGAGTAAGAACGAAGTTTCAGAGATTTAAGTAACTTGTATAAGAGAAATAGGAATAATTCCTCAGAGTAGACCATATATAATACCTGTATAAATGATTGATAGGACGTAAAGAGAAGGAAGTTTATAGAAAAGGGAATATATATAAATACAATACTATGAGGAGGATGGAATGTTGGCTTCCAACAGGAAAACAGCTACTACATTTGGAATATTATTAATCTTTGGATTAGTATCTGGCATTCTATCATCAGTTCCAGCTTTAGAACGACCGGAATATCTTGGAACATTAGCTTTAATTAAAAACCAAGTATTGATGGCTGTATTTTTTCAATTTATGATGGCGACTGTATATGTGTGTATCGCGGTTATAGTATATCCAATCATTAAGAAATATAATGCTAAATTGGCCCTTGGGTATTTCGGGTTTAGAATTATTGGAGCAGCCTTTCTTTTTGTTGGAATCGTTTCACTGTTATTACTTTTATTCATAAGTGAACGTTTTGTTATCGAAGGCCAACCGAGTCCATCCTATTACGAAACAATAGGAGAATTGCTTAGAGCGTATAGAGATGGGTTGAATCATATCGGAATGATACTTCCTTGGAGTTTAGGTGGTTTAATCTTATACTATTGCTCTTTTCGGATAAAATTATTTCCTCACTGGCTTTCAGTATGGGGGATAATTGGCTGTACGTTTACTCTTATAGCTACGTTTTTATTGATGTTTGATGTAATTGAAATAATAACACCCCTTTATTTTATCATGAATGCACCAACAGCAATATTTGAGTTAGTTCTGGCTATTTATCTGTTGATTAAAGGCTTCAATCCGTTAGTAGAAGATTAACATTATAAATAAAAGAAAACTTGTTACAATCGCTTCCCATATAGAAAAACACACCCTAATGCTAGATAGGGTGTGTTTTTTGTTTCTTTAATAAAGTCAAAATAATTCTTTCTGTTTTGGCAACAAACGATTGCCTAGTTTGGAAGGAAAACAATGCCCCACCATAATTTCAGAAGGATAATAAGCTAAATGATTCACTTCATCTAACAAGGTGAAGTGAGATTCAAGATAATCTTCATCAGATGCATGTTTAAAACTACTATGCGATAAGAAGAATGCTTGTGATGAAAGGTTATTGATTAATTTTGAGTAAACACGAAGGATATACATCCCTATTGACTTGCTTCTCAAAGGGGGAAAACAACCACCAAGGCTTATAAAAGTCTATAGCTGTGAAATATCAATAAAACGACTATTTTTCATTTTTTTGACTTGCTGAATGAAGAATAATATTGATAGTACAAAGGTAATGACATAAAAAATAAATGGCTTTGTTTCAAAATAAGATATGGCTCCCTCATTCATCATATATATAAAGGTGAAAGCAGTCCAACTAATGACGAGTGATGGGACGGCAATGGGACCTTTTACTTTTTGTGTCACCCACAATCCAATTGATGCTACTAATGAAAATGGGATGATCCAGTATAGTAACATTTTCGAAACAATTAGCTGCCCTTCTCCAAATAGACTTAACAAAGTAATAAGGATAATGTTTAATATGAAATTATAGACCCCAATAACAACCATTTTCGCTAGCATTTGTTGTTGAGCAGTGTATTTAAAGGTTAATTCCAATTCGAGCACGTTTTCGTCTCTACCTTTAAAGATTTGAAGCAATCCTATTAAAAATGGGACTGGTGAGAGTAACATGATTGTAAAGTATGGGTTGCTATTATTCGTTATAGCTAGAAGTAATCCAATGACAAAAAAGACTAAATTTGCCGACCAAAAGGATTTTTCAATATGGAATAGCTCAGATGCTGATAATTTGATGAGTCTAGATAGCTGATTTATACTTGTGTTTTCCTGCTGTTGAGGTACGTATTGTCTTAGTTCTTCAATCGTATGGAACATTTCTTCATCACTTGGAAATTCTACTGAAAAATCTTGTAATAATGGGAAGTTCTCAAGCTCTTCATCCACTTTATATATATCTTGTTTATCCCTCAAACGAAATACTCCCTTCTAGCGTCTTTTTTAGTTTGGCTAACCCTTGTTTCAGTCGTGATTTTACGGTTGAAGCATTTGTATTTGTGACCTTAGCGATCTCACTTATTTTTAAATCATGATAATATTTTAAGATGATGGCTTCACTTTGGTAATCTGGTAGTTCGTAAATAAGCTCTTTCATTTGTTGTCGTTTTTCATTTTTTTCAAACGTAGCATATACATCTTCCTTTCTATTAACATTCAATCGTTCTTCATACTCATCTGTTTGAGTGAACTGCTGATAAGCCTTTGATCGAAAATAGTCTCGACAATGGTTAACAGCTATCGTTAGTAGCCATGTAGGAAAGGTAGCTTTAAATGAAAACGAAGGAAGAGCTTTCATCATTTTAATAAATACCTCTTGTGTTAAGTCGTAAGCAGTATGTTTATCTCCAACCCTTCGATAGACAAATGCGTACACGGTTTTATAATGTCTTTCGACTAGAACCTCCATAGAGGCTTGATCCCCAGATTGTATTTCTTTAATTAGTTCCTCATCCGTCCGCAATATATTCACCTCAGTTAGTTTAACGAAATATTTTTAAAAAAAGTTTTACGAAACAACATATTTTAAAAAATCTTCAATTTAAACTTGTATGTTATAAGTTTCCAATTATTAAATAAAAACTAAAACTATACTTTGTTACCCCATTCACTTGTATTGTTCGTATTTCTTTGAAATTAAACACTTTATTTGAAATAAATCTGAATGAACCATAAAAAAGATAATGCGCTGGTATCGGCAATTCCTACAAATGTATTTTTCTTGAGGATAACTATGAAATAAGAATAACTTGCATTCTGGAGTTGGAAATTTCTAAATCAAGTAAATGGAATATAAAGAGGATCCCTTAGGAACTTTATGTATTTTAATGGTGAGAGGGAAGTATTGTAGTTATAAAACAGTAGATTACAAAGCAGACGATTAATCTATTTTATAGAAGGACTAATTTGTCCTTCTGAATAAAGGTCATCGTATATAAAGGGACGCTAGAGTCGCATACTAGAAAAACCAAAATTATGTTATTAATAATAGTAATAATTGTTAATTGATAATTTTTTATTGATTAACGATAAATATGAGAGTATATTATAAGAAAATATATGAAAAGAGGTTTTTCTATGAACAAAAGAAGCATTCCATATATATTAAATTTCACGCTAGTTATGGGGATATTGATAACACTTATGCTTCTATTAGGAACACCGTTAATCCTTACTGCTTTTTTTAAAAGTCAGTATCAATTATTAGATCAAAATTTAGTATGGATCGTTACAATTTGTATCTATTTATGTGCTGCCCCTTATGTTTTATCATTATTTAAACTAAGAAAAATAGCTGGTTTAGTCGTAAAAAGAAAGCCTTTCTCTAATGAAAATGTAAAGGCACTAAAAGTAATCGCAGTAAGTTCTTTTAGCGAAATAGTCATTTTTATAGGGTGTGTAAGTTACTTAAAGCTTTCCGTTAATTTTTTCAAAGATGTTCTGTTGGCAGGACCACTACTAATTGTTATTTTCATTTGTGTGACGATAGGACTGTTATGCTTGGTTTTAGCTCAATTATTAGAAGTAGCTATAAATATAAAGGAAGAAAACGACAAAACCATATAGTAAAGGAAGAGTGAAGATGCCGATTGTTGTGAATCTTGACGTCGTAATGGCAAAGAGAAAGATGAGTTCTACAGAGCTCTCAGAAAGACTCGGCATTACGATGGCCAACCTATCTATTCTAAAAAATAATAAGGCAAAAGCGGTTCGATTTTCTACTTTAGAATCTTTATGTGAAATATTAAATTGCCAGCCTGGAGATATACTTGCGTATGAAGAAAAATAATTACTATGTTTAAATGAGTGAGAATCACCGTATTCGACTGTAATAATAAAATAATGGGGAGTCTCTTACAGATTACTAGTAGATTGTAAGTGACTTTTCTCCAGAGTGAGGAACAGCTTTTTTATCTTTGAAAAGAGGTTCTTTAGGTTAAAAGGGAAGGGATATTGATTACCAATGGATGTTATATTTTACATGCCATATTTAAACATAGGTAAACAACTAATTTTGAGAAAAAATCACGTATTTTTTCCGAATATTGTTATAATAAAATAAGCTAAAGGATCTTCTACTATTTTTTAAGGCTTTAAAAAAAGATAAGGACATTGGAACAAATGAATCGAGTAATAATAGATGGTAGGTGTAGTGATGGAAATCGTTTATGAAACAGAGCGCTTATATTTAGGTGTATTTGATGAATCACATGCAGAAGCAATGAAAACGTTTTGGGGAAACGAAGACGTCATGAAATTTTGTGATGGAGCAACGAAACATGAAAAATTCCCTCAAATAATAAAGATATATAGAGAGATACATCAGACAAATGACTTATCTGTTTATGCTGTTCAAGAGAAAGCGTCTAGCATGATTATTGGGGCCGCAGGTTTTAATATCACAAAATCAATGGAAAAAATTGAGTTAATTTTTCATTTTAGTCAATCGACGTGGGGAAAAGGGTTTGCTACAGAAGCTGTCATTGCTTGCTTAAACATGGCAAGAAAAGATGGTCGTGTTTCGGTTATTACAGCATCTGCAGATCCACGAAATCTAGCATCACTAAACATATTAGAGAAAGTTGGCTTTCAATATAAAGGGACAAAATGGTTTGATGAAATACAGCAAGAGGAACCCTACTATGAATATCATTTATTGTAATCCAATAAACCAACCTGGGAGAAGGCAAGGTCCAGTCTGGATGAGATTAAAAAATCCATTGGATTTGCGTTTGGTTGGATAAAAACGAATAGCGACGTCGAAATATGATAGTCGTTTTTTTCACCAATTATAGCGTGAACAATGAATTCTTTTTAAAGGATTACACTTGTTAAATAGCTTAGGTAGTCTAGGTGATTGAAGTTATAAATAGAAAATTTCTAATTATAAATGAGCAGGGTTCTCTAGACGATTAGAAAATGGTATGTAAGATTTATAAAGACATGACTAATTAAATTTGATTGGTGAATTGATAATTGATGACTCATTAGAAAGGTAGGGTTGTATCAAATAGATACAACCCTATTTTTATTGCCTATTCAAATACTTTCACTACTGCAACTTCAAAATCTAGTAGATCATTATTATTTTGATCAAGTAATGCTACATTAAATAAATACTCTCCTGTTTTTTTAAACGTTCCGATGATGTTAGCACAAGTGTTTAAAATAGCAGGTTCAAAAATATGAACACCCACTTCGTTAAAATCAATTGATGTTCCATCAGCAAATACAAAATCTATATCTTCAACTTGGTCACGGTTTCCTAAAGCTACTAATACTTTTGTTTCTCTATCTAGATCAACAGTTGAAAAAACGCAAACTTGAATAAACTCTTGCACGTCTACTTCTGCGTTAATTGGTTCCTTCAAACGAACACAAAAAGACAATATGAATTCACCTCCTTTGCGGGAATTAATATAATGTATGTTTTTATTTTCATTTAGCTTGGACAGAAAACCTATATTATAGTTTTTATTAAAATTGCAAGAGTTAGATTATAGAGTAATAGGGAAACAAACATAATGTAGGTGTTAAAACCAATACATCATTTGAACACCTAAAAAGGGTATATCTATTTTTAATTTAGATATGGGGAATTCGTACTGCTTCACAAAACTATTTGAGCGAGGAATAAAAATCTATCGATGGAGTATAGAATAGAGTTTCACTTGGCTAGGCATACTAGTTTATATAAAATAAAATGTTTAGAAGGTGATTTCAATCGCTCAGTTGGTCTTATGGCTCATGCTGATTCTCCCATGGTTAACATTGTTTTTCTTGAATCAACGATCAATAAAACGCTTTATGCCTGTAGCGATTTTTGCGTCGCTTCTTGTTACGATGGTCTTTGAAATGGGTTATGTATTTAATTGGTGGGTTGTAGATGAAGTTATTGTGCCATGGGGACATATTACGAGTTTTCCGTTAACCTATGGTGTATTTATTCCAGGAACGATTTGGATTTTTCGGTTTACGTTTGATAAATCTTTTTTTGTTTATATACTCACAAATGCGATTACGGATGCAGCTTATGCCTTTATCGGACTCAAAATATTAATTTCTTTTGGTATTTATGAATTAAAAGGAATGGGGCATTTCGGTATTTTTATCATCATGATGATTTTAGCGTTAATTATTTACGTTTACCAAAAATGGCAAGATAAAATAATGAATGGAACGAATAAAGAATCATAACATTACTGATAATCTTTTGTATTAGAAGGTGAAAAACAACTCATCGATTGAAGTTAAGAATGTAGAAGTTTATGAAGAAGTGGACAAGAGAGAGGGTTAATGGTTGGTAACATAGAACTGCTCTTGATGTTTAATCTCAAGAAATTTATTGAAAACGACCAATAGGGGAAACTGCCCTTAGAACTGTACATTATTGAACATCGTCAAACCCAAAGGATACTTCATCGCAATCTCTTACCTCAATGTTCACTGTACTCATTAATATAATTATTTTATTGTAAAGAGGCTATCTAGGTCATCTTCCTCATATTATGAATCTAAACAGAGAGCTAACTAGATTACTAGGCGAACATTTATTTGAAAGTACATAATAGGGAAAAGGAGATGAATGAAATGAATATTGCCGCCCTTTACGATATTCATGGAAACTTGCCTGCCTTAAATGCCGTCTTAGGTGAGATCGAAAAAAGTGAGGTTGATTTAATTGTAATTGGGGGAGATATTGTCTCAGGACCGATGCCGCAGCAAGTGCTGGAACGTCTATTTCAGCTAAAACACCGGATTCTTTATCTTCGAGGAAATGGAGATCGGGAAGTTGTGACAGCCTACGACGGTCATCCCCTTACTGAGGAATTATCAGAAAAAGCAGTCGAGCTGACAAATTGGGTTGCAGCACAGATTTCAAAAAAAGAGAGAGATTTTTTAGCCAACTTACCTGAACAACAAATTCTTCAAATTCCTAAGGTAGGAGAGGTACTGTTTTGCCATGCAACTCCTCGTAGCGACGAAGAAATTTTCACTCCAATTACCTCACATAATCGGCTTATTCCTATGTTCGAAGGGATTAATCAACAAATTATTGTATGTGGTCATACTCATCTACAATTTGAGCGGAGGGTTGGATCAAGAAAAATCATAAATGCTGGTAGTGTTGGCATGCCCTTTGCTCACTCTTCAGGTGCATACTGGCTTCATTTACATTCAGAAGGGTACAAATTTAGACGTACTGAATTTGATGGGGAAGAAGCCGCTCGCCTAATAAAAGCAGCAGGTAGTCCTCAGTGTGAGGAGTTTACGAAAAACAATGTGTTGAAGGTTCCGGCTGTAAATGACGCCATTGGTTTCTTAGAAGAACTGACAAAGAAAAGATAATGGGATTTGTATAGTAGAGGAACATGATTTTGATTAACAGTCGGTTTATGAAGGAGTATGTATAGGGTAAGAAGGGCGATTCAATTTGAGCTGACACATATCTTTGTACTAAAAAAGATATTATGATCCTTCGTTCCGTATCCTCTCCTAAAAATGCGATAATGAACTCTATCGGTCTACTTTAAAGTAGGCTTTGTTTTGTTTTTTAAGAATAATCTCTCCTATTTAAATAGGCAAATCCCTCTATCGCTAAACGGGTTTATTTTATGGCGCCCACTACTAATATCTATAAAAGCCCGTTTATTGGTTGCCTAGAACGAAATATTGATACTTTTCATATTTTATAGAGAAAGATGCTTTTATAAGGAGGGGAGAAAAATGGGGAAATCTTCTGAAACAAAAGCATGTTGTCCATGTACTGGAGCAGGTATTGCGTTAGGGCTTGGTTCATTAGGTATCGCTCTTGTCATTGCAGTCGCATTAGTAGCACTTGCATTTGGAGGAGGAGCAGCAACAACAGCGGCTATTATTGTTTTAATCATTAGTGCAATCTTTGCTATTGCCGCTCTGGTTTTAGTGACACTATTAGTGTTAGCCTGTTTGTCGAGTCTTCAAGGGAAGAAAAGTTAGTTTTAAAGCGATAAAAGCTCGAGTTAGTTATATAAGAGAGTCGATGATGGCTCTTTTATATAATTAATTCTTACTTTATATTTTATGTCGTAGGGAGTTGGCATAGTGAGGTGTTTTTTTAATTGAACCTCTGACGTTTTATCATTTAGGAAGTCCTCTTCTAGGAGCTAAATACATAATAAATGAAAGGAAGCTTCAGAAGAAGTTTCCTTTCAAAGGTGAACAAGAGGGTGACAGTCATCTACCTTTTGTGTAGATCGATAGTAATTTATCAATATAGTCAATTTGAAGCTCATATTGAAGATAAATGTTCTCAAATGTAAGTCTTGTGATTTCATCTATTTCAGTATGCGCTTTTTTCGCTTGTTCACCTGCTCTTTGTCGTTCAAGCTGCTTATTTAAACCATCTTTTTGTTTCCGTAATGTTTCAATGATTTCGTCAGGTGACAGTTCATTCAAAAATCCAATGGCGGTATACAGTTTACTAGGCAATAATACAGAGGAATCCGTTAAGGTTTGTTTTGCTAATGTGATAAATTCTTCTTCCCCTTTATCGACAATTTTATATATTGCTTTTGAACGGTTCCCTGTTTGTTCAATTGAGTCAATCTCAATGAGCCCTTCCTTTTCCATCTTTTTTAGTGCGTGGTAAATGGAGCCTGGAAGAATTCCCGCCCATAAGTCTGTTTGACTCATTTCTAAAATTTGTTGAATTTCATATCCTGACATAGGTTTCATTTTAAGTAAACCTAAAACCATTAATCTAGCCATTTACATTCACCTCAACATAAAATATTCAATGTTGAGTATAATTGTATCATAATTTTCAAACAAGGGAAATATTATGCAGAAGTCTTTCGTAAGCGAATGTTGATACGTTGCTTTTCATCCCATTTAAAAGTAAAAACAGATAGGAGTACAGTTGCAAGAAAATAAACAGACACGATGAACATCCCACTGTACAAGTTATCGTAGCTCCTATCCAAGATGCCGTTAAATCCCTTTACATAGTATTCAAATGGCAAGTACTTCCCAATTAAGAGGAGCCAATCAGGTGCATTTGGAAGGCGATAAAAAGCTTCACTCATAAAGATCATGGGGATTTGAATTAGATTGGCATAAATATTTATTTGTCCTTCGTTACTCGCTAAGTTCGCCAAAAGGAAACCGATACTAGTAAAGCATAGGATGCCGAGAATAATGAATGAAGATGTAGTTGTTACACTAATGAAGGTAATGTCGATATTGAAATATATGATCCCAAACACCCATATGATGGAGGTGATGATAAAACCTAGTATTGTTCGGGCTGCCACCATAATGAAAACGAATGAAATAACAGGCATTGGTGTTAATTTTAGTAGTTTATAAACGCCTTTATTTCGCTGAGAATGAATTTGAAAAGCAATTCCTTGCATCCCCCAGAAGATTGTACTGACAGCTGTTACACCTGTAAGAATCTTGATGTCAGTAGAAGCACCGTCGAAAAATATACTTAATAAAAGCATAAGGATAATAGGAAATACTAATGCATAAAATACACTTATTTTATCTCTTAACGAGTGTATAATCATTGATTTAAAGATGATGTTCATCTTTTTTCCTCCTCCATTAGCTTTAAATATAATTTTTCTAGGTGGTCTACATTAAATCGTTTATAAAGCTCTTTCGGTGCACCTTCAGCCAAAATCACTCCCTTTTGAATTATGACAATTCTTGTTGCGAGCTTCTCAACTTCATCCATATCATGAGAAGTAAACACGATTGTTTTCTTTTTTTCATGGAGGTTGCGAATAATATCATGAATTTCTTTACGAGATGTTGGATCCAATGCAGCTGTCGGTTCGTCAAGAAAAATAATGGTAGGGTCATGGGTAAGGGCTGCGGCAATGGAAAGTCTTTTTTGTTGACCACCAGAAAGGGAGGAGGCTTCTGTATTTCTGACATTTAAAAGTCGGCAAGATTGTAGTAAATCTTCATATTCTTGAATAGATTGAGGTTTTTTATAAAAAGACGAGAAAAGCTGTAAGTTTTCAAATGCTGTTAATCCAGGAAAGAACGGAGTAGATTGGAGCTGAACTCCTATAGAAGAATGAAATGACTCTGTCCAATAACGGATTGATCCTACATCGGGTTTTCTGAGACCTACAATCATTTCTAACATAGTAGATTTGCCCGCACCATTCGGGCCGATGACTCCGAGTACTTCACCTTCACGAATCATCAGGCTAATGCCACTTACTACCTCATGCTCTCCGTAGCGTTTTGCCAATTGTTCGGCTACAATTAATTCCATCATAAATCCTCCTTATTGTTTAGTCATCGTTATATAGTCAACGTTGAGTAAATAACGATAACTAAATAATACTACGAATGGATTTAATTGTAAACACTACGATTACAATATTTGAGAAGAAAGACTCTCCATTTATTCCTCTTGTCCTTGTTTTATCATGAACATGATAAATCCAAAGACACTTACGTCCGTATGAAATCTTTTTACAATGTTGCTCATTTAACGTAAGAATAACAGGAAAATAATGAATGATGAGAAGAAAGATGTTGATTATAGAAAGGTTTTGTAAGCGAATGGAAGACATGACTATAGGTATGGTGAAAATACTGGATAGGGAATAAGCATTTTATGGGGAGTAGTGATGCTTAAATGAATGTCAAACCTTATCTTATATTGCTATTATATCAGATAGTTCGTGAAAATATAAGACTACTATATTTTCTTAAATAACCATATTATTTACATAGATAGAAAATCATGAGGGGTTACTCTCTCATAACAAAGTAGAGGAGAGATACGTATGGAATTTCCAGTATTACAAACAGAGAGACTCAAATTAGTTCAATTAAGTGAAAAGCATATACAAGCTTATTATGAAATTATGTCAAATGACGAAGTGACAAAATACTATGGAATGGATAGCTTACAAACTATTGAGGATGCAGAAAAAATCGTGAATTCGATGCATTCAGTATTTGAGATGCGTCGAGGCATAAGGTGGGGGATTATCTTAAAGGATACAAAAGAATTTATAGGTACATTAGGGCTAAACAATCTTCAGGTAGGGAGTAAAAAAGCAGAAATCGGTTATGAATTACATCCATCTCATTGGAAGAAAGGAATTACTTCTGAGGCTGTGAAAGAGGTCTTGCGATATTCATTTGAAGAATTAGATTTATTTAGAATCGGTGCCGTAACGTATCCTCAAAACACTAGCTCTACCCAATTATTAAGTCGACTAGGCTTTACGAAAGAAGGCTTACTTAGAGGATATCTCTATCAAAATAATTCGTCACATGATGCATACATATTTTCATTGTTACAGACAGAATGGAAAAATTGATTCTGACTGCGGTGCCCCAAGCATAGTTCTACTATAAACGGGAGTAGGAGAAGGATAGGTTAAATATATAGAAAGGAGTAAATATATGAAATGGCCTAAACCTAAGTTTATAGATAGTCCGTATTATGTAAGTGCTCCTGGCGGCGGCTGGGGTTACCTTAAGCCTGGGGCACCTGCAGAAATACAAAAAGAGTTTAAAGAGTATACCGAATACGACGAACACGAAGGCATAGAAGAAGTTAAAAAATTAACGGAAGACGATATTATATAAGTGGCTGTCTTGTGCAATACTTTCCGTTTCTTTTTCACTGAAATTCTCCGACAATGAACGCAAGATAATCCACAACTAAAACGATTTGCACGAATACTTTTCAGCAATTTTTTTATCTTGACTCATTGCAATAAATAGTGTAGACTGCTCTGAATTGCTTAAATGACTAATTTCTACATATACATACGTCCACACTCTATTTTCGGTATGATAAAAGACCAAAATTCGTTTTGGTCTTTTTGTTATGCAGTATACTTTTAGGTCGGTTGGCTAATAAAGGTAAGTAAATAAGGAGGTAACTAAATGCTAATAATTGAAGTATTCATTGCGCTTATTTTAACTGCTGCATTTGTTCACTTTACACTAACCAAAAGAAAAAATGACTATAAAACCTCATTGTTATCAGATCATATTGTCAAAAGTGAAGACTTAAAGAGAACATTAGCAATGGGTTTATATTATCGTTTTAAGAAAGAAACCTCAGAAATGCCAACTACATATTCGTCAATCTACAATAAACAGGACCCACTAATGTTTGAATCTTTTGTAGCGGATGTAATTGAAAATGCTAAGGGTGGATCAACTTGGGTTTCTCCAGCTTCAGGAGATTCCGGAGTTGATTTTGAACACACTATGAAAGATGGGCTTTATTTGGGGCAAATTAAATGTTACAAAGAGGATTTATCATTCGCCCCAATTGCTATTCTACATTCAAATATGGTTAAGAAAGGTGCAGTTGGAGGATATGTTATTACTACTAGCGCGTTTACAAAAGCAGCAAGAGAGTACGCAGAAGGATTAAATATAGAATTAATAGATGGCATTAAACTAGTGGAACTTTGGTTTGATGGGGTAGATGACGTAGAAAGAGAAATTAAAAACTTTTCGCCTGAGTATGTATAAAGTACAGTATTTTATTATTTTCTTAAGGTCATAAGGTCGAGCCTTATTAGTTCGAACTTTTTACTATTTGGGAGTTTATATTACTGTTGTCAAAAAAGAATCTAAAGAGTTGCCTGTAACAACCACCTTTTAGAAAATGAAAAAGACACAATCATTATATACATTTTTTTGAAGTTAGATAAAATGTTCCGTGGAGGAGATAACAAGAGATGAAGCGAAATCTTAAATGAATAACAAAGTCGCGATTATCCCTTTACTATTCCAAGTCACCCTGTAACAAGTAATCAACACTATAAAACTCTCCAGAAGAATGGAGAGTTTTTTGTTGTTTGCAGATTTTTCGGTTTTTTAATGTGAACTACTTCTTTTTGGTTCAAATTGGCTGGCCCTGTGGTTGAATGCAAAACGGATTGTCTAGGAGGTGAGACGTATTTTATTACTCATAATTTGGATGATCTAAGTAAAATTAACATTTTTTATGTAATTTTTATAATTATATACTTGAAAGAAATATATACATCTGTTAAATTTAAATTATGAACAGAACAAGTTTAATAAAAGGGCATTTAGAAATGTGTGTATTGTCGATATTGTCAAAGGAAAAAAGCTATGGGTATGAAATCATGAAGGAGCTGGAGAAACATAATTTAAAACTGAAAGGAGTAGGGAGTATTTACCCCATTTTGACAAAGCTGAAGGATCAGGAATGGGTAAATACATACCGTGAGATGACAGATAACGGAAAAGTAAGAGTGTATTATGAAATTAATGAGAAGGGAGCTACACATTTAAAGGAAGAGGTTAACGAATGGTTAGCGTTACAAAAGGATATCAAATCATTATTACAAGGTAATTCGAAAGGAGAACGATCCAATGAACAATGAATTAAATTTTGTTGAGAAGCAATTTTTGAACGAAGTATTAGAGGAATTAAAACAATATCAAATAAGTCAAAAAGAAAGAAGGGATATTAAGCAACAAATTGTGGAGCATATTCAGGAATCTCGTGAGCATGGTGATGATAGCCTTTCAGACTTAGGAGACACTTCAACTTTTGTTAAAGATTATTTAGAAGTTAATGGCTTAGACTTGCATTCTGAAATTAAACAAATTAGAAATAGTAATCGGAGTAGAAGGGTTGTAGTTGGTTCAGGAGTGATGGCTTTTGTCGTTACCTACCTCCTTTCACAGTTATTACTTTCCATGTTTTTAACCGAATCCTTTAATCCACTTAATGAACCGTCATTTCAATATAATCTCATATATTTAATAGATGATAATTTATGGTGGAATAGTGTGTTATTGATGATAAGCCTTTTGGCTGCTTCGGTTGTTTCTTCGATTGTCGTACTATTTTTACGAAAGGGAAAGAAAGGTTGAGGAAAATTTATCGAATAACAGCTATTCTTTTAAGTAGCCTATTTACATTTTTATTAACATGTATGCCACCATCCATAATCTTCGCACAACAAGACCTCAAGAGTTCGATTGACAGCTATGTAAAAACGTTTCTAGAAGAGCAAAAGATCCCGGGTGCTTCGATTGCACTAGTTCACGAGAATGAAATATTTTATGTAAATGAATGGGGAGTAACGGGAGAAACAAAAACAGCTGTAACGACGCAAACGCCATTTATTATCGGGTCAATCAGTAAATCCTTTACAGGCTTAGCCATAATGAAATTAATAGAAGAAAATCTCATTAATTTAGAGGATCCTATAAAAAACTACATGCCTTGGTTTACCTTAAAAGATCGACAGCCTTCATCCAAAATCACGATTAAACAATTACTTACACATACAAGTGGAATTAGTACTTACACAGGATTATCTATAGCGGATAAAGGAACAATCCATGTTGGTGCGCTAAAAAATGAAGTGAAAAAGTTCTCAAAAATCGGACTCTCTTCTCAACCAGGTGAAAAGTATCAATATAGTAGCGCAAATTACTTACTATTAGGGGCACTGATAGAAGAAGTAACAAATAGGCCATTTTCTGAGTACATGGAAGAACATATATTTCTACCATTAAAGATGAAAAATGCATCAGCTAACGAGTACTCAGCAATTGAGAAAGGATACGAAGGCGGGTTTCAGTCCTGGTTTGGGTATCCATTTGAAAGTACTGTAGCCTATGACAATATGGGGGCCTCATATGGTTATATGACCGCAAGTGCAGACGACCTTATTCATTATATACAATTCATTAGCAAACAAACCACTCAAGACCTATTAACGGATACTTCTTTAGATTCATATTTATCGCCCCTTCATAATACAAGGAAGGATCAGTCTTATGGGTTCGGGTTAAGAATATCGGATCAAGGTACTGATAATGAGATGATTTGGCATTCAGGTTCAACCCCTGATTTTCACGCAGAAGTGTTTTATATGCCAGAAACGACATGGGGAGGCGTTATATTAACCAATAAAAATCATATATTGGAGGAAGGTTCACTCCCTGCTTTGAAGAAAGGAATCATCTCTCTAGTTAATGGTGAAAGTCCCGAGCCTATTCCTCAATACATTCCTATTATACCGTTCATTTTATTAGGAATGGGATTGGCCTGTATCATATTGAGTATTTCCGTTATTTTGAAGCTGAAAACTGGAAAGTTGCAATACAGACTGTTTTGGTACATCTCAGGAATCACCCTTATTCTCCTATCGATTTCAGCTATCCCGCTATTTAGCTTTGTTGCAGGAGTTCCATGGCAATCAATTACCGTATTTGCACCAGACATTGCATTCTTAACAAAAGTACTTGTTCTTTTAATAGCATTGAATGGATTATTATTCATATCTGTTCCAGTTAAGCAGAAAATCAAGTTTATTTCGATAGAGAGGAGAGTAAAAATAGAAAAAGCGGTTTAATCTTAATTAGTCGTTAAAGGGAGGTGATGTTCTGTTGAGACATCACCTTTAGTTTGAATTCAAGTAAGTGATTCTACATCCAACCGATATAAAAAGTATAGTAGTTGAACGAACGATAGGAAGAGTGAAGTGTAAGAAAATGTTAGTTGAGTGGGTATTATTGATGTATTTTGTGACCAGAAGAGCTATTAGTTTTTGAGCATCTTTTTGATCAATAATAAATCCATTTAGAGGTCTTAACGTGTAATTGATCAAAATAAGCCCCTTAGTATTTTCAAAAAAGTATGAAACTTTTTAAAAATAACAAACGTAATAGTATAAGAGAGGAGGGATAATACTTGAAGAAGACTTTATTAGTTATCTTAACAATGTTAGTAGAAGGAGGAGTAATCTGGGGGATATCAAAGTACTTTGAATGGAACATTATGGAGATTATTTTTTTAGGTGGATTAGTTATATTCGGAGTAATTTGGTTATTTATTCTTTATACAACTAAAATACATAACGAGATGAATGTAGGGTTAAAAAGTTCGACTGGACAAGACGTTGGAGGAATAAAACTATTCCAATTCCGCTTATCACCAGTAACTGTGGGGGTCGTCATGTTTATGGCATTAAGTTTCTGCTTGACTATATTCTATTACGCTGATTATTTTTTCTAATCAATGCCCCTTGTGGTATAGAGCATTTGGAGCAATAGTTGGAACTTCTACCTTTATTTGCTATCTTTTGTCCTTAGCATTTGGACGAGCATCATTCAACATCGAAGGAAGAGGATTAGTATTAAGAACATTAGCTGCTTATGTATTTGGCTGTTCGAATAAAAAATGAAGCAGCCGAGGAATGAAAGGATAATTCAATTACATATGAAATGTTGAACAAGAATATATTAGTGAATTCATCTTTTGAAGATGTTGAACCTGTTAATACTGTTGCTCATGAATACCATCATACAGTTTACATAGAAAATAATTTCCTATCTAAAATAGATACATTGTTCAATAGAGTCATCCTTTTAGGCGATAGCAGATCCATTAGCAGAGATGATTGACTCCAATAATTAAGTTCATTGAATAAGACCGCTGGCGAAATTCGGTGAACAAAAAATGTGGAAATATCTTTATACCAACTTAGTTGATAATGATGAGACCACTACCACCGTAGGCGAATCATCGTATTGGGAACAGGATTATGGAGAGATTTTTAAAGGAGAATCCTGAGATTTCCATTAATGAATACACATATATGACAGCAGATGAAATTCTTAATAAAAGAAATTTTAAACAATAATACGAATAAACAGAGCTTTTTTTCTAGAAAGAGTTCCTATCGTCACTTTGTTTAATTACTACACAACCTAAATATTGAAAAAGCATTTATACAAGAGTTTTTATTGTTATATGCTTTTTTTAATCTTAGAAAAATAATATCTTTCGACTCCTACATCTTGATAGCTATGTCATTTCATTATCTCGTTAATAAATTTTTTTAGGTCTTAAGAGGCTTTTTTATTTAATCAATATGTACCCAAAAACAAACCCTCAAATAGGATAAGAGTGCTTATAAAAGCCGGTGAAATGGTCGATCTACTAATAAAGAACCATTCCTTTGCACATGCTAAGAAAAAAATGAATGGAGTGAATGGTAATTAACAAAAAGCTGCTTTTAGTCTTCTGTCTGGTTTTATCATGGGGAACAGCTCCTTTTATAGGGAAACAGTCGATCAAACGATATTTTCCGGTAGCTTTTTTAATGGCACTCATCGTTCGAATTGAAAGTATAGTCGCTAAAAAACGAAAGTGGTGGGTATTTTATACTTCAATTCACCCTAAATTGGTTGGTGAAACACCTTTAATATGGGGACCATTCTTCATAGGAAGTATATGGATATTAAAATGGACTTATCGTAAACCGATTTTGTACTTTCTATTAAACGCAGCCGTACATTTTCTATTCGTCTTTCCCTTTTATACCCTATTTCATCGTCTCGGCATATTTGCGCTTAAAAGAATGAGTAGGCTCAGTTTATGGGGATTGTTTTTCATAAAAGCCATCATTATGTATATTGCACAAAAGGGAGTTGATCTGTACCGAAGTCAACGTGAACATTATAATGTTAGCAGCGGATAACTTACAATAATTGTTCTTTTTTTTAAATGGTCAGTTCAATTTCACATTTTTATCCGAATCGTAAAATCTAGGATACAGAAGAAGTATATTCTATGTTGATACCGTTTTTAATTCATAAACTGTATAGGTTTATATTCATTGAAAGAAGGTGAGTCATTGAGACATCACCTTCTTTCGTTTCGATTTAACACCGAAAATGGTGATTTCAATGCGAACAGGGAAGGAATAAATAAACAAAGCTGGATCCACATCTATTCTAAAAATGGGTGCTGTTCTTTATGAAATGCTAATTTATATTATGAGTAATATGATCTTGTCTTCTAATTCAATTTAAAAAGGGAGTATGACAATTTAAGGAAATCTGTTATTGTAATTGAAAGTAGCATTAATAGGGGGAATTAAATGGATTATCAAAATCAAGTAATTAATATCAGTGAAAAACTAACAAAATTTAATGAACACTGGTCTCCAAAAGTGATTGGGGAAATGAATAACTATCAATTTAAATTAGCTAAAATTATTGGAGAGTTCGTTTGGCATAGCCATAAAGAGACAGATGAGGTGTTTATCATAATGGAAGGCGAAATGAAAATTTCATTTCGTGATGGAGAAGTAAGTCTGAAAAAAGGTGATATGTATGTTATACCTAAAGGTAAAGAACACAGACCATTTTCCGAAAAAGAATGCCATGTCATGATCATAGAGCCAAAAGGAGTCGTCAATACAGGTGAAAATGAAGGAGAATTGACTGCTGAAAATGATGTTTGGATTTAAAATAATTACTGGTAAATTTAAGAATGATAAATTAAAAAGTGCACTATCTTAAAGAGAAGTTTCCTACTATTGATTTAGTGCGAATATTTCTTTCAAATATCACCTCAATACTTACTGTCCTTCTTGTAATTCTAAATGATAAAAAGAAGGTTAATAGTTTTACGGATAGAAGAGGATGATTACGTAAAGAGGTGCCACAGTTGAAAATCAAAACCTTGGATGGCTGAAATTGGGTAGGAGAACGGAAGAAGCGAGACGGTTAACTGCAAACGGACTTTAAAACGAACTACTTCGAACTTTAAAGGTCATTTTAAAAGCGTTTTTAAGGAAGTTATGAAGTTAAAGATAGAATTAGATGAAGTCGAAGAAACTACTCTAGATGTTTTAAAAAGTGTTGAATTAATTCGTATACATAAACTTTCAAAAGATACAACTTTAGGTGAAGTACAGTCAATATTATCAAGTTTTATTTAAAGAAGTAGAACGTGGCTATGTAAATCCTGAACAATGTTCAGGGAAAGTCACTAGTCGCGCAAAAAAAGAGAAGGGTGAAATTGTATCTTGGTTAGTTTGATATATGATGAGTTGAGGTGATGTAAACTAGTAGTTTTATTGAAATACCAATACTTAATAAGGTGAGCATTAGTGGGATTCTAGAATAAAATTAATACATATTTGTCTTTAGCTTAAGGGTGTAAGAATTCAAAATAGTGCTTTCCTATTTTAACAAGAAGGAAAGTACTACAAGACAAGTTTATATGTTTATGGAGGTAAAGGATGAAAATAAAGTTAAAAGAACTAACGGTTGATAATTGGGAAGAGTGTATTGGTTTGTCAGTCTCTGATCAACAAAAGTCGTTTGTTGCAGATAATAGTTATTCATTGTTAGAGTCAAAGTTTTGGGAGGGCTTATACCCACTAGCAATTTATTATGAAGAGTTAATGGTGGGTTTCTTAATGTATGGGATAGAGAGCGAAACGGGTCGAATGGAAATGAGTCGATTTATGATTGATGAAAAATATCAGGGGAAGGGTTATGGAAGGCTTGCCATTCAACAACTTTTAGAACTCGTTAGAAAAAAAATTGGTAGTATTGAATTTTATACAAGTGCAGAACCTGATAATGTGAATGCGATAAAATTATATGAATCTATTGGTTTTGAAAAAACGGGTGAGATAATGTGGGATGAAATTGTTCTGAAAATACAGCTTTAGCATTAGAATATTTAATTGGTAGAATCCCTGTAGTCATTCTATTCACTGAAAATAAGACAATAGTGGAAAAATGGGTATTCTGACCACCTACTATTATCTTGAATTCAGACCTTAAACGAATGGGGTCAAGAGATAATTTATGTTATGGTCTAAAAAAGAGTTATCTCGAAATATAGTTTTTTGCATTAGAGTAATGATCACACAATATATAAGAACAAGGATCATAATGTATGGTCCTTCCCTCCTATTTCCCCCAATATTCGAAGGCTACAATTCGTCATAGGGGAATTTAATTGTATTTATAATATCTTCTCTAATACGATCATAAACCCTTTTATATACATCCTCTGATAGTTCATCATCCACAAATTCTTTCTCTGAAAAATCAATCTCATGGTACTTTACCAAGTCATCAATGAGCTGTCTCTTTGCTTGTTTCACTTTATATTTCTTCAGTAATCTTTCTAATCGAGCTTTCCTATTATGATCCATAAAACCGTCCTACTTTAAGATTTAATAGTTTAAATATCGAGTTATAGACAATCATCTACTAATCTGAATGTACCATAAGTAGTCATGCTATTAACTACTATTGTACTTATAATTCTAGCATTAAAAATGTACAGCTAACAGAGTTTACAAATATTACTCTACTTTATTAGGTGCTTTAGTAGATGATATGCACATTTTATCTTGAATCCAAGTGAGTGAGGATAAATGAGTCTTTTTAAAGTAATCTCTTCAATTAACAAAGGAAAGTAAAAACTACGAATTTTCATACGCAACCGGTTATCCCTCGGAACATAAAAATTAAAGTACATAAATATTTCTAACTCTTCACTTATGGGAGAGTTATTCGCTTATTATGAGGCACTTTCATATGTGAAAAAAAGTTCGATATACACTAAAGTGAATAAGGAAAACAGGGTGAATAACTAAGGAAATTTAAGAAAGTCATCAACAGAAAGATAGGATATGCAGAAAGTGAAAATATGGTGGATTTTTCGGCGGAATTAGTATTATCAACATATCCCATTTTTTGATGAAAAGTAGAGTGAAGTAACAACAATGTTATCTGATTGTAAAGAATGAAGAATTTCCTCATAATTTGTAATTTTATCTTGTGTTTTCATGAGAAATATAGTAATCTTAAGTCAACTTAATATTGTTAGTGGTAACTAACCCACTAGCATTAATTTACATAATTTATGAACCTATCATTATGAAAATACCTTTAGAAGACAAATAGTCATACCGATAAGGCTAATGCTTCTTAAGTTATATCACCAAATAAAGGGAATAGTATTTGTTTAATTGATTGAAAATTCAGTTTTTTTAGGGGGTGATTCCAATGTGAAAAACAAATCATTTGCTTTTAATTCGGAAAAAAGAAGTTGGAACTACTGCTTTTGAACAAAGAGTGACAAGAGATAATGCTCCTTTGCTTTAAGCTACATACGTCACTACTCTTTATTATCAACTAGCTAAGTAATACATTACATGATGCAAATTGAAAGGTCATAATTTTACAACTTCATAGTTTAACAGATGTACTTTTCTACATTTACCTAAATCTTAATCAATTGAAAGATGGTGAAGGCATGAACAACGTAATTTTTGCAAATAAATTGTCCTATTTTATTTTTAGTACATTGATTGTATTACTACTCATCCCAATGAACGTATTTGCTCAGTCTGATAGTGAAGTAGATGCGCCTGAAGGGTATGAAGGAATTGATCGTGGGACTTATGAAGTCTATATCCCTGAGGACCAAGTAGAATCAAATACGACTAAATCACTTCCGAAATCCTCTTTTCGTTTGCTAGAAGCGGAGGAAAAAAGTAGCAACAATGGGTATGTAGAGCCGGATCTTTTCGTTCCTGCTCTTGAGGAAAATGAAGCCTTTCCTGTAGACACGTATGAAAATCGAACAATTTTTCATGGAATTGATCCAGAGCAATATATTCCAATCAATTTTATCGTAGATGCAGGGAAAAGAGATCATTATTATAACGCAGATTATTATGAGGAGCTAGCAGGACAACCATTAAGTGTTTTAAACAATGCGTTAGATAAATATGATCCCGATATCGATACGTTTAGAGCTGTTTATAGTCCATCATCTGGATTATTAAACTCCACATTTCCACTTGGAACACCACAAGAGATTACCCTGTTACTAGACAAAAATTCTTATTTTGCCGAAGGGTTAACATTGGATATTGAGGAATGGTGGGAGAGAGATCGCTATGGAATTGAAAAAACAGGTGGAACGACAAATGTAAGCTATGATCGTTCTTGGGGTTTATCTGAAGAGCAGCAAGAGGAAGCTGCACTAACACACGGATTCGGCTTAGGTACTTCATTTGAGTACACAAACGATACGTTAATAGCAGGTGAATTTACAGTTGGCGTTACACTTGAATACACATACGAGGATTCTCGGACCTTTGCATTTGCTCGATCAGTAGAGGAATCGAATAGCAGAGCTTTGGATAAAACATTTGGTGAAAAAGCGGGTTCAAGTCCATATAAATGGGCAGTATACAATCTTGTGACACAGTCAAAGGTCAATTACAATAGTGGTAAAAATTTCCACGAACTAACAAAGGCATTTGAAAATGATTTAGATGATTATGGGCTAAGACCTGATAAAAATTCGTACAATGTCCAAATGGTTAATGAAATTTACGCTACGATGGAAGTGCCGATGTACGAAAAAGATCCGAACTTAGAAGTTCCTACGAACGTACAAGCAGATTCATCTTTTAAAGAATTAACAACAAACCTTTCCTGGGATCCAGTATCAGACCCGAATGTGCATGGGTATATCGTCTACAAAAATGATAGTGTGGCTGCCTATATTCAAGATCCAACTGTAACGAGCTGGTTGGATGTGAATGTTGAACCGAATAAAAGCAATGAATATTGGATAGAGTCCTACCATGAAAGCAATCTGTTTAACTCTGAAACTTTGTATAAGACCGTTTCACTTCAAAGTGAAAAGGTTGATGAAACAGTTGAGTTAAATGCGGCATCCTTAAAAGACATTGTTCAAACGACTTGTTCCATCCCTTTCTCATGGGAAGATGACCAGCTTCCTGCCGGGGAAAGAACCTATTACCGCGTCTATGTTGGAAACCCTGATACGGACGGGGAAGAAGTAGGAATTTATGAAGGCACAGATGCTGCCGTCAACATTTCTTCCGAGTTATATGACTTGTTAGTGGAAAATCAAAACAAAGATTACTATATTGTCAAGGAAGTTTTGTATAATGATAGATTAATCAAATCTCCTTCTTCTAAAATAGCTAATAACTTTACTGTAACAGATACAGCATTTTTGTTTTCAAAAACTGGCTTTAATGGAGAGTGTATTTCAGTCAGTGAAGGTCAGAATGTAGCAGATGTTACATCATTAGACTTCCCAGATAATCAACTGTCATCTCTACTTGTGAGAGGAGACGTCTATGTAACTCTCAGCAAAGATAAAAACTATGATGGCTTGTCCCAAACGATTTTTGGGAATGCAACATTTCGTGATCTTGATTCAAAAGAAATTAGAGCGAATACGGTTTCTTCACTAAAAGTTAAAGAGAAAAAAGATGGTGTCTATCTCTTTTCAGGCTCAAACTATATGGGAGATTTAAAATTTAAGTCTAGAAGCAGCGATGGAATTTCTTCCTTTAATGACATTAGCGCAGATATTGGCTTTGCCAATAATGATTTATCGTCCGTAAAAACGGTTGGCCCATATGCCCTCGTCACATATGAGGATAAAGACTATGGTGGGGAAGTATCGTGGTTTAATGAAGGTGGAGATAAAACATTAGATGACCGAGATATTGGAGACAATACAACATCGTCTATTAAAGTTATTCGGGGCGAAGGGGTTCACTTATTTAGGAAAGTCAATTTTAAAGGGGATCATATTGTCTCTAAAAATTTCAATTGTGGTAACATTACTAAGTGTAATGGTGGGTTACCTAATGACACGTTATCCTCAGTAATCGTCATTGGAGATTATGGAGTAGCCCTATTTAAACACACCAATTATGAAGGAAATATGTCTTCTTATAAAGATGGAACAAAAGATTTAAGAGGCTCAAATGTAGGAAATGATTCTGTTTCTTCTTATAAAGTGTTTGGTAAAGGTGTCTATTTGTTTAAAGATAAGAACTATAATCCGAATAATACGTATGTGAAAATAACGTCTCCAGGCGAATTCTCAACAACAGAAGAATTAGGATTAACAGAAGGAACATTGTCCTCCATCTTCATTGTGGGTGATTTCAAAGCAACCTTGTACACTAGAACAAACTTTGGCGGAACAAGTCAGTTATTTACCGTTAGTGATAAAGACCTTAGTAACAATACTGTTGGAGATAACACGGTAAAATCATTAATCGTCGAAGAGAAGTAAAAAATAGTAACCTAGAAGATTTTAATATAAAAAGAATGGGGTCTCTTGTAGGTGACTCCATTCTTTTTTATATGTTTATATAAGAGACTCGGATGGAAAATGACTTATTTCATCAAAGCTTAGCTTATAAACTCCGCCATTATTTTTTCAATGTCAAAAGGAGTAATCCCGTTTTGTAAAGAAAATATGCTCTCTGCTTCTTCGATGTTTTCAACAAGTTCACCTCTAGCTTCAAGGTGGAGCTTAAATAAATCGTAAAGGTTTGGCTTTACGATGGAGGTCATTGATTTTGCAACAAGCGCAAGTCCTCCTTTGTTTGCTTCGATATTATTATATTCGTTTAAGTATCTTGTTAAAGATAAATCCGTCCAGTAGAGTTTTCTTTCCAACAAATCAAGAACAACAGGGATTGAAATAGTTGAATCAGAAGTGACATCAACCTTATCTTGAACAGTAGCGGGCTCAAAAATTTCTCCTGAATTAGGAGATTGGCGAACCATCCATCCAGCAAAGCATTCCGGAAGGTTTTTGTAAGGGTGATCAGTAAACGAGTGTAGAGACATAACAACGTAACGGCCACCATTTTCTAGCACTTTGGGAATATCAAAATCAATAAACTCAGATGCTCCGTTTGGTGCCGAGGTAATATCGCCACTGTGAAAAGCATAATGACCTTGTCGAAGATTTGTATAAGATATATGACTTTGATATTCCCATCCTTCATCATATATGACAGCGGATAAATCAATATCAACTCGGCCGGTATGTTCTTCTCCGACACGGCCTTCTTTCCACCATAAGAAAAACCGTATAAAATTGCCTTCTGGAAGGCTGATTTTACTTCCTCGAACAAGTGTACGAAGAGATTTACTTGCAGAACGCTGTGAAAAAGGGACAAGATAATCTCTTAATCGTTCATCTAAATATCCTTTTCCAAGTGGAGGTAGTTCAGAAAAGCGGATTCTCATTGCTTCTTCACATAAATTTTTTACGATTGAACAGACTTCATTATTAATTCGAGGAAGGTTATTTTCAATTCCCCATGCCTTTGCTACATTCCCTTTTGGGAAAAAGGTCCGAATATCTCTTTCTTCATTCCGGTGTCTGAAATGACTTGCTAATTGAAGCAACACAGGAGTGGATAGGTCATCTTTCACCTCACTAAAAGCAGAAATAACATCATGAGAATCTAAGTGCTTCTTTTCTGAAAGACGAAGAAGGTGGTCTAAACGACGAGCGAATTCTCCTGGGCGTGTTGATAAAAGATTTACTGCTTTATTTATTTGGCCCTCTCCTAGCGCAGCTTCTACTTTACTATTAAATGTTTCAACTTTTTCAGAGTTTCGTAATACTTGAAAAGCACGGTACGCATTTGGGAACTTTTTACGGTATTCGCCGGGGTGTAGAATCTCTCCTAAACGAATCCAACGTTTTTTGTACCGAATCATGTCCTCCGTAATGTTTCGCGATTCATCTAATAATCCTAGTAAAAAACGTCTTTCAGGTCGGTTGAACTTCTTAAATTTTGTTGGTGTTGCGAGGCTAATATCACCATCTGATAAAGCAACCGCAAGCCTTAATACATCCGTAGCATTATTAAAATAATGAGATACTTCATTCATGGACGCTTTATCATGTTTTAACAATTGTTGGATAGTAAACGCCAAATTTTCTTTATGCGGGATAAATTTAGGAAGAATTTTAGAAATATCATCAATAGTATGAATAGCCCATTCAATATCCTTTTTATCGGTTAATGAAATGGATGTATTCGCACCAATGAGCTGAGAAAGCATCAAGTAGAAATCTTCTTCACTACCTAGATCAATAACTTTTAAGTCAACTCTATCTAATAGAGGGAAGCGCTCTTTCGCTTTATCATTTGGAAGAAGTAACGTCACATAATGAATAATAGCGTTGATATATAGTTCAGCATCCGTCATTTCCATTACATCTTGCGGAAAATTCGGATACATCGGTACATGGTTTACATTGGCACCAACTTGTTCTTTTAAGTTTTTAACAAGGTTTGTATAAAACGTTGTAAAAGCCTCATTAGAAAGGGTCTTAGCCCTTTCGATTAATGGCTTAGAAAAAGTAAAGCCTAAGCCCTCAATATTTTTTAAAGCAGTAGAAAGATAAACATCAGAAAGCTTACCCTCTCCGTTTTCTATGAACACTTTTAGTTTTCTTGTCAAATAAATAGAATTTTTCATAGAGCAAAATCCCCTTCTAAGTGAACGATTAAGGTATTATCTACATTATTAAAGCGATGATTAATCACATAACCGAAATTATCCAATAAAAAAATCAGGAAAAGGACATCTCTATTATCGTAAAAGGAAAAGAAGGAAGAAATGTCATAGCCTGATTGATTAAAATGAAATCTATTGAAGTGAGAATTACGAACATAAGCGCTTTCTCAATCAATGGTATAATTGAAAATCCATTTGGAAAGAGAAACCTCTATCTATTGTCCACATGCGGAAAAACCGCCATGTGGACCCAATTAGAAACTAAGAGAAGGAAGAGGTTTCATAGCCAAATGGTTGATGCAGGAAAGAAATATCTCTAACTATCCATTAGTATTGTTGAAGGAAGAAATATTATAGCCTGCAGTATCTATTAATATATGTAAAAAAAGATAAGGTTATTATCCTATACATAATATACCATATAAAAAAAGGTGTAAAGTATTTTGTTAGTATTCGTTTTATCATACCTAATAACAGCCTTTATTTCCAATAAAATGGATATTTTTTCTTATTTTATTAGGAGCACTATGACACTATAGAAAGTAATTAATGTCCATAAACCATGTTTATCTGCATTACCGCGCATAATATCTCTTATGTGCGGTAAATGATCATTCGTAGTATACTAATAGGAACGAATCAAAAGCGAGGAGTTCACAATGGAGACAGCTAACGTTTTTATTAAAGAGTGGTATGAAGAAGAGTTATTACTATTTGAAACTCATATGGATAATAAAGAGTATTCTCGTTTCACGATTGATAACTATTTACGAGACATCAATTTCTTCCTAGACTTTTTTACGAGAAGAAAACAAGAAAAAGTAGAGTTAGAAGAAGCAAAAAAAATACATGTTACATTATTTATGAATGAATTGAAAAATAAGCGAAAAAATTCCTCAACAACAAGAAACCGTCGATTGACAGCCTTACGTTCTTTTTTTAAATGTTTAATGGACTATGAGATGATTTCACATAATCCAGCAGCAGAGATGGAAGGGGCAAAAGAACCGAGTGGTCAGCTTCCTGATTTTTTAGAAAAGAACGAATTACAAGGTTTTTTTAAGAAGATAGAACAAGTGTCACAACAGCAATACATCATACGTAATAAAGTCATGTTAGGGCTAATGGCTTTTGCTGGTCTACGAGTTGCTGAGGTCCACTCCTTAAATCTCACTTCCTTACATAAAGAGAAAAAGGGATTAACAATTGTCGGTAAAGGGAATAAAACACGCTATATTCCTTTGCCGGCCCAGTTGTTTAACGAAATCATAAACTATATTCAAAATGAAAGACAATATCCAATGAAAAAAGATCGTGAAGCTCTCTTTATTTCAAGGCGTGGAAAAAGGATTTCAAGAAGAAGAATTCAAGAAATAACAGAACGAATTAATAGTGCTTGGGGGAAGAATGGAATGGAATCGCGAAAGATTACGAGCCATAAACTTCGTCATTCGTTCGCAACGCATCTCGTGCGTGAAGGAAAGGATATTCGAACAGTCCAAGAATTACTTGGGCATAGTAACTTAAATACAACACAGAAATATACTCATGTTTCAGATAAACAAAAAGAAGAAGCGATGGATCGGAATATTGCAGAATACTTTTGATGATTTATATAAACTATAATAATATTATGTAAACTAAAAGGAGAAAGATCACTACTTGCCTAAATTAAATGAACAAGTGAAGATTAGTGGGCGCACTTACTTGAAAGGTAAGTTTGGCGCCCATTTTTTGTTTTATATGTCTCTTTCGTTTACTAGCTTCTTTAAATCTAGAATAGCCTGTAAGTGCATTCCTTCATGAAATATAGTTCGAATCAACACTTGTTCAATCGTATGCATGCCCATTTCCGTTGGTGGATATTCCTCTTCTAGTCTTTCTCCGTAGGCAATCTTTATATGATCTGGTTGCTGTTTAAGTAAGTCTTTTAACTCATCCAAAGTAGGGGTTTCTTCAGTAAAATCAGCTGGTGATGTTCCGAAACCAAACCAAGCATGAAAGGATTCAGGTGCAACTGTCTCTTCCATTGTGACAGCCTGAATCCACATATATTGATCTAAATAAATATGACCGAGATTCCAATGAATATTATTGTTGAAACCCTTTGGTATGACGCTAGCTTCTTTTGCCGTGACATGGCGTAAAACATCCATCATTTCACTTCGATATGTTTCTAATTGCTTAAATAAAATTTCATGACGTTGTTTCATTTAAGTACCTCCTTTTCATTTCATACTAGTTTATTCTATAAAATATACTTCTTTTCCTATCAAAGAAAGAGAGAAGTAGTGGGAAAAATTCGACACAAACACGATTTATGGACAGAAAAAAGAATAGATATAAAGTGTATCATTGGAAAGTATCGCAGATACAGAAAAAAAGGAATTCGAATGCTGGTGTCGAATTAAAGCAGTACACCAAAAGGGAAATATAGTGAAGGATGTTGATATGAATGAAGTTAGAAGTATTGAAGCCTATTACTACAGGTGACTATGGAGCCGTTGTCTATTCAATCAAAGACAATAAACAGCTTTTTTCACAGAATAGCAATATGGTCGTTCCATTGGCTTCAGCCGGCAAATTGTTAATTGGTTTAGCGATTGCGAAATGGGTGAAGGGAGGACAGGTCCTTTGGAATACGACCGTACCTTCCATCTTTTTCGATCCACATGAGGACAGTTCCATCGTATATCCCCATCTTCAAGGCCGGGAGAGCTTGTCGCTAGAAGAAGCCGTTGAAGTAATGATTGCCTGTCATGATAATGCTGTCGCAAAGCGTGTAGTAGACTTCCTAGGGGGTTGGGAGAAAATACATAAAAAAATTCAAGAGGATTATCCAACGATTCATTTATTGGCTAACCCGCGAGACCCTAAAAATGAAGGGAGTATTCATGACTTATTTCACGCTTTAATGGAAATATATAGAGGGTATAAAAATTCTCCTGATATTTTCTCGCCTATCATTACTGGAATGGTTAGGCAACAAGAAGCAATAGAAGAGATTCCTAAACAACATCTTGCTCACATGACAGGTGGACTTCCTGATTTTATTTTAGATATGGGAGTGCTTGGTGAGTTTACGAAACAGCCACTTCTCTATGTACTAGTAGGCAATCAAGTTCCAAATCGTTCGAAATGTGCAGAATCAGATCAGATTATGGAGAATTCTTTACGTGAACTATACCGTCAATATAAAGCCATTCATCAAATGAAAGAGATGATCTAATCGTGGTTTTATTTAAATGATAAGACTTCAGCTATACCACTGAAATCTTATCATAGAACTATTTACATGTCGTGGGAGCTATGGTTCTTTTGTCTAGAATGCTTCTGATTTTTTGCTTTATGAGAACCACTTAATGGGGCAGGTTGACCAGGGTTATCACCTTTTGGCGCATTCTTTCGCATGTCCTTGCTATCATTTTTATTCATTATTATCCCTCCTATCTAGTAAAGTGCACATTGTTCAAGGAAGTATACTGAATAAAAAGAAAAAAGTTTGGAAAGGATAAAGGTACGAATGCGTAAAGGAGTGACAACAATGCCATATCATAAGGATAAACAACAAGCATTCCAAGCTGCACAGCAAGGATTTGTCGATGCGCAAAATGCTGTAAATGAATTGGTTCTGGACGGAGCAAGCTATGGAAAACAGCTCTCTCACTTGAAACAGGAAATGAATGAGGCCTATCAACAAATAGAAAATGCACTGGAAGTTGCTTCAGAGCATCAACGTGAACAACTTGAACGATTTAAATCAGATCTTAGCTCCATTATGACAGAAGTAAATGAATATAACAGTTAGCATGTTCAAAACCCGCTATCACAGCGGGTTTGCTTGTGTATTGAAGAAGTTTATAAAGGAAAGCATAGTCAAAAAAAGAAACGCTGGAGTATGATTGATCATCTTCCAGCGTTTCTATGTAGCCACAAACTTTATTGCTGATCTCTTTGTCGGTTCTTATTGTTTTGCTGTTGAGCTTGGTGTAGTGGTTCGTTCGCAAATTCTTCATTATAGCCTGCACCTTGCCCTTGAGCTTTCGCAGCATTTGCCCCTTCGCGTACATGATTTGCTTTTCGTTTCGCCATGATTCCTCACCTCCTTACCCCTATTTTCTTCCTTTTTCGAGAAATTATGCAGATAATAAAACGTTTTCATGTTTTTTTGAAATAATAAAATGAGGGATGGTAAATGATAATTCATAGAGTTAAACGTTGATTTGATAGGGGTTCAACGGATGTAGCTGTAGTAGGAATATTTTTTATAAGGAAAACTTATCAAACCCTATAACTTTCTTGTTATTTACTTATGGAATCGCTTATATTAATATTGAAATGTGAGAAAAGTAAGAGTAGCAGAAAATTCGAGCTTTTTGACATTAAAAATTGCATATTCTCAAAAGAGGGGGAATCGAGATGGCAAAGAACGATTTTTTTAATGCACGTTCTTCATTCGATTTGAACGGAAAGCGTTATCAATATTATCGTTTAAACGCATTAAAGGATGCGGGAGTAGCAGATGTTAGTCGCTTACCTTACTCAGTAAAGGTACTTCTAGAATCTGTTCTTCGTCAATATGATGGACACGTTATTACAAAAGAGCATGTTGAAAATTTAGCAAATTGGGGATCAGAATCTGTAAAGGATGCAGAGGTTCCATTTAAACCATCACGAGTTATTTTACAAGATTTTACCGGCGTACCAGCAGTTGTTGACCTTGCGTCACTTCGTAAAGCAATGGCCGATATGGGAGGAGACCCAGATAAGATCAACCCTGAAATTCCTGTAGATCTTGTCATTGACCACTCTGTTCAAGTGGACAAATATGGAACAAGCGATGCACTCCAAGCAAATATGGAGCTAGAATTTGAAAGAAATGCAGAACGTTATCAGTTTTTAAGCTGGGCGCAAAAAGCATTCAAAAACTATCGTGCCGTTCCACCAGCAACGGGAATTGTTCACCAAGTAAACCTTGAGTATTTAGCAAGCGTTGTACATGCTATTGAAACTCCTGACGGTGAATTTGAAACATATCCTGATACACTAGTTGGAACAGATTCTCATACAACGATGATCAACGGAATCGGTGTTCTAGGTTGGGGTGTAGGTGGTATTGAAGCTGAAGCAGGAATGCTTGGACAGCCATCTTATTTCCCAATTCCTGAAGTCATTGGTGTGAAACTAATTGGTGAACTACCAAATGGGGCAACTGCAACCGATCTTGCTCTTAAAGTAACACAAGTATTACGCCAAAAAGGTGTTGTAGGGAAATTTGTTGAGTTCTTTGGTAACGGTGTTACCTCACTTCCACTAGCAGATCGTGCAACTATTGCCAATATGGCTCCAGAATACGGTGCTACATGTGGATTCTTCCCAGTTGATGCAGAATCTTTAGATTATCTTCGCTTAACGGGACGCGATGAAGACCATATTCAAGTTGTCGAGCAATATTTAAAAGAAAATGATATGTTCTTTACAGCTGACAATGCTGATCCTGTCTACACAGATGTTGTGGAAATTAGTCTATCTGAGATTGAGCCAAATTTATCAGGTCCAAAACGTCCACAAGATTTAATTCCACTTTCGCAAATGAAAGAGGAATTCCATCGTGCTCTAAATGCACCAGCAGGAAACCAAGGCTTTGGTGTATCAGAGGGTGAGCTAAACAAAGAAGCTGTTGTGAAATTTAACAATGGTGATGAAGCTACAATGAATACTGGTGCGATTGCGATTGCTGCCATTACTAGTTGTACGAATACTTCTAACCCATACGTTATGCTTGGCGCAGGTTTAGTAGCGAAAAAAGCAGTTGAACTTGGAATGGAAGTTCCGAAATTTGTCAAAACATCTTTAGCACCAGGATCAAAAGTAGTAACAGGCTATTTAGAAGATTCAGGATTACTTCCATATTTAGATAAGCTCGGATTTAACCTAGTAGGATATGGATGTACGACATGTATCGGTAACTCCGGTCCTTTAACGGAAGAAATCGAACAAGCGATTTCTGATAACGATCTTCTTGTTACATCTGTCCTATCTGGTAACCGTAATTTTGAAGGACGTATTCACCCACTAGTACGCGGTAACTATCTTGCATCACCACCACTAGTTGTTGCCTATGCACTGGCTGGTACCGTAGATATTGACCTTCAAAACGATTCAATTGGGAAAGATAAAGACGGTAAGGACGTTTATTTCAAGGATATTTGGCCAACTACAGAAGAAGTGAAGGACGCCGTTAAACAAAGTGTAACGCCTGAAATCTTCCGTCGTGAATACGAAAATGTGTTTACGGATAATGCAAGCTGGAATGAAATTCAAACATCAAATGAGCCATTGTACTCGTTTGATGATGAGTCTACTTACATTCAAAATCCACCATTCTTTGAAGGGTTAGCTAAAGATCCAGATGAGATTAAGCCATTAAGTGGATTACGTATTGTTGGTAAGTTCGGTGACTCTGTTACAACGGATCACATTTCACCTGCAGGTGCTATTGGAAAAGATACACCAGCTGGAAAGTATCTACGTTCTAAAGGTGTAGAAACACGTGATTTCAATTCATATGGTTCTCGACGTGGTAATCATGAAGTCATGATGCGCGGAACATTTGCGAATATTCGTATTCGAAATCAAGTTGCACCAAACACAGAGGGTGGTTTCACTACGTACTGGCCTGAAAATGAAGTAACGTCAATGTACGAAGGTTGCATGACTTACAAGCAAAACGGTACTGGTTTAGCTGTTATTGCAGGTAAAGACTACGGAATGGGTTCTTCCCGTGACTGGGCAGCTAAAGGAACAAACCTTTTAGGTATAAAAACAGTTATTGCTGAAAGCTATGAGCGTATTCACCGTTCGAACCTAGTGATGATGGGTGTGCTTCCACTTCAATTCAAACAAGGGGAAAGTGCTGAAACATTAGGTTTAACTGGTCAAGAAAGCATTGCTGTTGAACTACAGGAAGGTGTTAAACCACGTGATATCGTTACGGCTACGGCAACCGACGAAAGCGGAAAGGTAACAACCTTTGAAGCACTTGTACGCTTCGATTCTGATGTTGAAGTAGATTACTACAGACACGGTGGAATTCTGCAAATGGTACTACGTAAAAAGCTTCACGGTTAAGTTGAAAAAGAGTAGAGGATTATCTCCTTTACTCTTTTTTTATTCTTCAATATTCATTAGCTATACTGTCTATTCTTCCCCAAAATGAACCTCATGTACTTTCCCTTTTACCCCGTATATCTATTACTTTCATGCATATAGTTACAATGAGACAGGCTATGGAGGTAAAAGAAATGAAAAATAAGGCTATAGGGTTCTTGCTATTAAGTGTCATTCTCTTCATCTTCTCACAGGAATTATTTGCAAATGACAAGTCGGAAAAAGCAAATTCTATTTTTGAAAATAAAGAAACAGAAGAAACAAAAGAAACAGAGAAAAATCAACAAGGTATACAATTATACAACCTAGATGGTGAGCTCATTTCATTAAACGATTACGTTGGCAAGAAAGTAATCCTAAATTTTTGGGCAACGTGGTGTCCACCATGTAAGGAAGAGTTGCCTGCCCTACAAGGATTTTATGATTCCAACCCTAATGTGGAGCTTCTTACGATTAATATTGACCCTGAAAACGATGTAAAGGCATTTGCCGATAAATACAAATTAACATTCCCGATTTTATTAGACGAAGATCATCTAGTAGAGGGTGGATTTGGCGTGTTATCGATTCCCACAACGATACTTGTTAATGAAAGAGGCGAAATAGTGGAAAATAAAGTTGGACCGGTTGACCTTGAAACATTAACGGAATGGAGTACTAACCCGTAGCGTCAAAAAAATAAGAATATTATTATAATCTTCTTCATGTTTGTCCATAATAATGGATAACTTTACATGAAATGAGGATTGAACGATGAGAAAATTGAGAAAGAAATCATTTGCAGACCTTGTGAACGAGAATAAACGAGCTTTAATGAGTGATTCAAAAGCGATGGATGAAATTGAAGAACGAATTGAAGCGCGCTATGAAATAAAAAGAATGGAAAAGGCAGAATAAGCCATTGTTCTTCATTCATATTCCCTTTCATTTTGGAAAAACTGATACATAGAGGGGGGATATGAATGAGTAATCCAAAAGGAAGTCGAAAACACTTCGTTCCAAATCATATTGGTACTCAGCCACGTGCAGCTGGAGGGAATAAAGGAAAACAGATGCAAGATAAATCTGGATTACACACGCAAGTAATTCAAACAAAAGGTGAATAAAATAACCATAATAATATTATGTTAACTAAATGAACTTGCTCTTTACATCAAGGAGGAATTGTACAATGGCATGGGATAAACCAAAACCTGATGATCGTAGTGATAACGTGGAAAAGCTGCAAAACATGGTATTTAATACGATTCAAAATATGGAACGAGCAGAAGAATCAATGGCTAACACGGATTGTGAACAACAATTGGAACAAATCCAAGCCAAAAATGAGCGCCGCCGGGAGAGTATTGACGCGTTTCGGAGCGAGATAAAGGATGAGTACGCTCATCAACAAGGAGAAGAATAAGAAAAAGGTGTCGATTATTTCGACACCTTTTTCTTAAAGCTCATTTACAACAATAAGATTGTATTTCCATGTTAGACCATTAATAAAGCATATTGTTATGAATGATTATCATTGTGCACTGTTGATTTTTCGTGAGGACTATAGTATTGATAACGGGTGTAGACTTAGCGTACCATTCATAATCAATATCATATTGACTGTTTTTATCGATTATATTCCAAGTGTTTTCATTATGAACTTTAATCTTTTCTCCATCGATAATGATAAAGAAACTATCCTCTTCTTTGACTTTTTCATCAATTCGTGCTGAAACGATTTTTTACAGTATGAATAACTGTATATTTACCAACTAGTACTAATAATACGATAATAATAATGAATACTAACAACCATCTAAATGGGCTTTTCATAGTTCCTCTCACTTCCTAATTTCTTGCCTTCATTTTAATAAGGCTGGATACTGCAATGATCAGTAATCCTTTTCTCCTTTTAACCTTTTCACTTCTTTTTCTAAATCATTTAACCGGCTATGAATTCGATAGATAATTGGAAGATATGCCACAGCAACAATGAATAACCAACCCATTTTTCTATCCCCTTCCTTTTATTGAATTAGCCATTTTCCAAATCTTATTATTCGTTTAACAAAAAATATGCATTTTTCCTTCAAAAAATCACTCTGACGCATTCAGGTTGATTTACAGTACTAAAATCCAGAACATCATTCAAAGTAAATTGTTTATCGGTTAAGCTAATGTAGCTTGTCTTTTAAAGGCAATTCGTGCCTAATAATTAACCTACTATGGATTTGAGAAAAGGGTATAAGTATAGCTCTTTCCCTTTCCTGTAGCTATCACAAGAGGTCTTTCAAGGATTGATAATCTACCCCTAATTTGATCCATAAAATTCTCTGTTGGTCATCACTTACTTTTACAATCATTTTTGCAATATCATTTTCGTCATAAAGCACTTAGATTGGATGTACAATCAACAGTGAAGTCACCTGCCTTATGCGTTTTTCATTTATACATGAGATTACAACTCCACTTTTATATTAAGCTCTTTTTCCAGACAATGACTTCAAATTTTAACCTATAATGAAGGAGGGGAATATAAAATGAAAAATCAAATTTTCCTAATATTGTGTCCGGTTCCTGAAAAAGATGGAATTGATGGATGGGAATATGAAGCAGCCTAGTCCAAAAGTGAATTAGTGGAAGAATTGTACAAATAGTAGGGTGCGGTATACTGTAACAGTAAGGACTTAAATTATTTTTCTGAAGAACCGTAACATCCGTCGCTATATTTAACAGTCTAAGCAGAAAAAACGATGTTGGAACTTCAAATGTTCATTTGCGATTGTTGATGAGAGATATTACAGGGGAAAAGAGGTGAAATGTATGGAACAGTTTTTCAATCTTATTCATAAAAGAAAGAAGTTATTTTGGTTTATTACCATTTTCTATATTGTATTTAATGGCTGCTTTATGTTTCCTTTTAATAGGATGGCGATTGAGGCCAATGGATCGTTAAATTCTTTCTTAATTGTCGTTATTTCAGCATATGTTTTCATCGCACTTTTATTAGGCGGATTGGTAAGAAATAAGGGATTAACCATATTTCTCTTAACCCTGCTGTTTACTTCGGTAGGAATGGTTTTACGCTATATTTTAGAGTATGGGGAGGTTTCTAATACTGTCAACTTCACAATGAGGAATATCATGATAACAATAGTGTTCATTCCATTATTTGTTACACTCGTTAATATTACGGTTGTTAAATTTAATAAACCTAAAATGAGCAATGATTCTTTATGATTTTTTCTTTTTTCTAATACATTGTTGTCCCGTTCACTTGTTCGTTTGAGGCTATAATTTGCATCCATTTGACTAATCCAATTCGAAACAACTAGAGAAGCGTATCGTTATAATGATTCGGTAATAATTTAAATGAGCATTGCTCATTTTCATGAAAGCTGTCCTTTTACTATATGATTTGAAGTAGAGTAGAAGGAGTATTGGCAAATAGGGATAAAATGAATAGATTCAACTAACCTTTGTGGTAAGATGAGGAAGAGGATAATTTAGATTGTGGAGTGAGAGAATGCATATTTCAGAAACAACGATAAAGGTAAGATATGCAGAAACGGACCAAATGGGTGTCGTGTATCATGCAAATTATTTAGTGTGGATGGAACTTGGTCGTACAAAGCATATTGAAGATATTGGCTTTCAATATGCAGAAATGGAAAATGAGGGTATTCTTTGCCCAGTTGTAGACTTACAAATTTCATATAAAAAGCCTTTTCGATATGGCGATACCGCCACTGTGAAGACGTGGATCGAGGAATATAATGGGGTTCGGTTGACGTATGGCTATGAAATGTACAGTGAGGATGGAGAATTGGCAGTTTCAGGGAGTTCGGAACATATTTGTGTTAAAAAAGACTCATTTCGGCCGATTTCCTTAAAGAAGAGATTTGCTAACTGGCATGAAGTATACGAAAAGGTAAAGAAACAAACGCAATCATGATATTTAAGGGAAACAGACAACCAGATGAACCTTCTGGCTGTCTATTTTTTTAAAGAAAATATGCCAGAAAAGATACACTATTAACAATCCTGAACAGATTAATTCTAGTCATCTATTATTACTAGTGTGCGTACGTAACTAACACAAAGAAATATGGTTCATCACCAAATTTTGTGATTTATCCATAAAAATAGGAAAGCATCTATAAAATCCTGGTCATAATGTTAGCGACTAAACAAACACTAGGAGGATTTATAAATGCTTTCCCTATCACTAGA